>JALZIY010000238.1 GCA_030860085.1 Bacteroidota bacterium
CCGTAATACAGCTTTTATTGATGAAACGCTGCTAAAGCGGATTGCCGCCGAAACAAGCGGAGAATATTTCAGGGCAAAAAATAAAGAGGGCCTTGAAGAAATTTATAGTCAGATTGACCGGCTGGAAAAATCAGAATTAGAAATTATTAGTAAAACAAAGTATGAAGAATTGTTTTTTTATTTTATAGCTGCTTCCCTGTTATTTTTGGCGCTCGCCATCATTTTACGTTTTACTTTATTCCGTACATTTCCATAATGGCACAGGGAGTTGTTTACCGGTCAACAGGTAGTTGGTATATTATAAAAGATACAAAAAATAAGCTCTGGAATGCCCGTATGAAAGGTGTATTCAAAATTGAAGGCATAACATCTACCAACCCAATTGCAGTTGGTGATGTAGTTGATTTTGAAACAGAGAATGAAGAAGAAAGCGGTGCAACGATAACAAAAATTCATGATCGTAAAAATTATATCAACCGCCAATCACCCCGCGTAAAATACCAACACCACATAGTGGCTGCTAATGTAGATCAGTCGATCATGGTAGCAACCATCAAAGAACCCCGGACTTCACAAGGATTTATTGACCGTTTTTTAGTAGCCTGCGAAATGTTTCATGTACCTGCCATTATTATTTTCAATAAACACGATGTGTACCGGCAAAAAGAATTGGCTATTTTAAAATCATTCAAATCTATCTATGAAAATATAGGTTATACAGTTCTTACTATGAGCATTAAAGAACGTATGGGCATGGAAAATGTAACAGCTTTATTGCAAAAAAAAATTTCATTGGTCAGCGGGCATAGTGGGGTAGGAAAATCTTCTTTTATTAATGAAATTATAAAGGAAAAAAATATACGTACGAAGCAAATAAGTGGGTGGAGCGGCAAAGGGCAGCATTCAACCACTTTTGCAGAGATGCATGATCTGCCTTTTGGCGGTACAATAATTGACACACCTGGAATGAAAGAATTTGGCCTGGTAGATATTGAAAAAGCCGAATTATCTGGTTACTTTCCCGAAATGAAAAAACGGTTAAATGATTGCCAGTTTAATAATTGCTTACACATGAACGAGCCGGGCTGCGCCATAAAAAGAGCTGTGATAGAAGGCGAAATACACGAAGACCGGTATGTAAGCTATTGTAGTATTTTAGACAGTATTGGGGAAGTTGGGTATTAGGAATTGAGAATTGAAGATTGAAGATTGAAGATTGAAGATTGAAGATTGAGAATTAGGGGTTAGTAAAATTAATTAAAGTAAAGAGGTTATAAATCATAAACGGCCTGTAACTGTCATCTATCAACTGTCAACCGTCAACTTTCCTGAATTATCCAAACATTCTCTTCGCATCAAGATTAATCAATTTCCCTTCCAGCACATTCGCTAATTCTATAACCGCTTTATTATCTCTGCGCCCTGCATCTTTTGTTTTAGTTGGAAAAAGTGAAATTCCATTGTAGATACTGTAGCATAGAGTAAGCAGGTGCTTTCCAAAAGAAAAATCCCAGTTGATGGCATCAAAATCATCTTCCTTATTAACAAAGTTTACTTGAAATTGGTCGCTTAGAATATCGGCGATCTGGTAGAAGCGATTTAATCCGCCGTCATCATCGATAACGGCTTCTGTACAGCCCAAAGCTGTTCGTAGGGTGAGGCTCATGATAAGAACGTTTACGGATTATAGACAGTCACAGCTTCATTTTAGCTGCATTAAGTAAATGTTATCCTTTAAATTTTGGCGTTTTTTTTGGTCCCCCGTCCAGTAATTTTTCGGCACCAACATTCTTACCATTCGATTCGCAACCATATTTGGGTTTGAATAGGCTGCAAGAAGAAAACAGTATTGCGAAGCCTGAGAGCAGAAGAAGAAAGTGTAACTTTTTCATCATAGAGGGATTGTTCTATAAAGTAAATAAATTTTTTTGATAATTTATAGCTTTACGGCATCATTTACTTTGTTAAACCATTTTGCGTATTCAAGGTAGTTGTTGGCAATCCGGTTGATTTCGCCTTCAACCATCTCCTCAGGTATTGCTTTAACTTTTTTTGCCGGTACGCCTGCATAGATGGCGCAACCTTCACAAACGGTATTTTCCAGCACAACTGCACCCGCTGCTATAATCGTATTGCTGTTTACAATTGCCTTATCCATTACAATACTTCCCATCCCTATCAACACATTATCATGCACCGTGCAGCCATGCACAATAGCATTATGGCCAATGGAAACATTATTACCAATAATCGTTTTTGCACGTTTGAACGTACAATGAATAACGGCTCCGTCCTGCACATTTACTTTATTGCCAATGCGTATGCTATTTACATCGCCACGTATCACCGCATTAAACCAAACACTACATTCATTGCCCATAATTACATCTCCAACGATAGTTGCATTTGGGGCAATGAAACAATCTTCTCCCCAGGTTGGATAATTTTCTTCTACCGGTAATATCAAAGCCATTTGATTTTAGATTTATGATTGCAGATTTACGATTTTTTTGTTACCGGCATCAGAATATCTATTAGGCTTTTCTTGTGTCACACCCTTGTACTTTTTTATTCTTTATTGAGCACTTTCAACCAGTCTGTCATTTTGCTTGCGCCGTATTTATGTCACACAAATACAATATTGCTTGCGAAGACAGAAATAAAAACGGATATCCTTGCAATTTTAATTGAAGTAATTTTTCAAATGTCAATTATATATTGATACATCCCCGAAATCCCAAATACAATCTAAAAAAATCCATGATTACATTTGAGTCATGAATTTGCGTCAGTTATTCTTGCAGCATAATGCACAAACCTCAAGCTCGCCTTTGTTGTTAGAAATTGTAAAGGCCGAAGGTTGTGAATTGATTGACGCATCAGGCAAAACCTACATTGATCTTATTGGAGGAATTTCAGTTGCTAATATTGGTCACCGCCACGCAGCAGTAATTGAAGCGATAAAAAACCAAGTAAATGCTTATTTACATGTAATGGTCTATGGCGAGTTTGTACAAAGTCCTCAGGTGCAATATGCAAAAGCATTAACAGAAAGTTTGCCTGAAAATTTGAACTCGGTGTATTTTACTAATTCCGGTGCAGAGGCAGTTGAAGGCGCAATGAAACTGGCAAAGAAGGCAACTGGAAAGACAGAGGTTGTAGCATTCAATAATTCATATCATGGCTCTACCCAAGGTGCTCTAAGTATTATTGGTAATGAATACTGGCGGAATGCTTTTCGTCCATTATTGCCTGGTGTGCAGCACTTAAATTATAATTCTTTTGAAGAACTTGATTTTATTACAGAACAAACTGCCTGTGTAATTGCTGAAACAGTGCAGGGCGAAGCCGGTATCATTGTTCCCCAAAATGATTGGCTACAGGCTGTACACAAACGTTGCACAGAAGCGGGAGTATTATTGATACTGGACGAAATACAGGCTGGTTTTGGAAGAACTGGTAAGCTGTGGGGCTTCGAACATTTTAATGTTGCGCCTGATATTTTATTGCTGGGTAAAGCAATTGGGGGTGGCATGCCTTTAGGTGCATTTATCTCTTCTAAAAAATTGATGAATGAGCTAGTCGACAATCCTGTCCTTGGCCACATAACAACATTTGGTGGCCACCCTGTTTGTTGTGCAGCAGGGTTGGCTGCTTTCAATGTTTTGAAAGAAGAATGTATTATAAACCAGGTTAAACAAAAGGAAGACTTATTTAAAAAGTTGTTGATCAATCCCAAAATAAAGACCATACGTTCCTTTGGTTTATGGATGGCTCTTGAATTCGACTCTATCGAAATTTGCAAAAACGTAGTAGATCACTGCATTAGTAACGGCATAATAACCGATTGGTTTCTTTTTGCTCCTTCCTGCTTACGTATTTCTCCCCCGCTTACTATTTCAGAAGAACAGATTGAAAAGTCTGTAAAAATAATCCACGACGCTTTAAAATAGTTTTCTTAAGTGTTGGAAATGTAAAATAATTAATTGTACTTTGTATTACAAAGCGCTTTTCATGTCTGAACAAAATCAACCAGGCGAAACACTACAGGATATAAGGAAGATGATGCAACGGTCCAGCCGTTTCATTTCGTTAAGTGGTCTAAGCGGCATTGCCGCAGGTTTTTGGGCACTTGTCGGTTGCTATATTGCCTATGATTGGATCTATGAATATTATGTGAACTATAATAGTG
>JALZIY010000257.1 GCA_030860085.1 Bacteroidota bacterium
GTACTGAGTAGAAACCACAGCAAGGTTCTGATTATTGGCAGCGATTGTATTGAACTTACAGAATCAATTATACAGGCCGCCTTTTATCAATTAAATACAAAGGATGTAGTGATTGGTCCTGCAAACGATGGGGGGTATTATTTATTAGGTATGAGGCGTTTGCATTCAGAACTTTTTATTAATAAAAAATGGAGCACCGACAAAGTGTACCGGGCAACAGTAAATAATTTTAACGAATTAGGATTAAGCTATTATGAACTTCCTGTTTTAATTGATATTGATACTAAAGAAGATTGGTTACAGGCAATGCAAAAAACAAAAAAATGCCCAGGAAAGTAATCAGCTATTTTTTACCCACTCCATTTCTGCAATTTTATTTACTTCAGTTTTACCAAGCAAATGATTTTCTACTTTAATCTGCAGGTATTTTTTACTGAAACCCATACATTTTATAATCCAATCGGGTAAAGGCTTGCTGTTTTTTCGGTTACGTAAATTAAGATACCAGCCCATTTTTTTTATAATAGGTACTTTGTGTGTCTCCACATATTCAATTAATGTCCCGTCGGGGTCTTCGTTATAAGCAAATTGCCCGGCGGCCTGGCCCATCTCAAAACTATCGCCACTATTAACCGTTAAGGGCTGACCATTTTTAGCACAAATTTTTTGATGGGTTTGCATGGAGCAAACATCATAACAAATATGGATAAAGCCCAGGTCGCCCCAATAACGATCTTCAAATATTTTTTTTATTCCCGGTGTTTTAACCTCTATTAACTCAATAGTACTGGGGCCTAATAATTTACTAAACGCACCCCTGTAGGAAGGCGTATTTTTTAAAATAGTGTAATTACCTTTCCTATTTCCCCCGGGTAATTCTTTGAAATTTTCTTCCTGTATATTTCCCTGGAACTTCACCTCCTGGTAATCAAGTGTAGTTTTGTAAAATTGAATAGCTGATTCCATATTAGAGACGCCAATTATTGCCCCGCAAACGCCCCCAGTTAGTTCACTTTTATTTTGAAACCAATAATCATCTCTCACCAGTTGAAACAGATTATCAAACGGATCGCGAATAAAAAAATGCTTTTCCCCGACTTCGTTTATAGCAATGGAACTTACTATAGTTATTTTTTCCTTTTTATAATATTGATATAAAGCTTCAACATTCCTGCATTTTATCTTTATAGCATAAATGCCAGGATCACCTACCTGCAAAATTTCTTTAGCTGCCTTTGGTGTACGGCTTGTGTATTGCCAGATTTCCAGGCCGCCACCACCTTGCATATTCATAGCAAGGACGGCATAGCGCTGATGTATTTGACCCCCTGTGTAGCGGTACATCAACGAGGCCTCGGCAACATCTTCAAATACCACGGTATTAAAACCAAAATATTTTTTATACCACCCGAATGCAGCTCTTGCATTTTTAACACCGATCCCAACCTGCTGTATTCCGTTTATTAAGCGTTTCATAAGTAGATATACGATAAACCTTTTACTGTAGGTTTACCCTTGAAGCATTCTTTCGTAAGCTTCTATCAATGTTTTTTGCGATGCTCCCTTTTTATATAATTGTACAATTTTAAAGTTGGCTTTTTGCACCTGGAACCAGCTATTTTTTTCATACTTCCTGGCAGAAACCAACGCGGTCCCATTCATAATTTTATATTTTCCATGCAGTCTTGCCCGGTGGCAAAACTCATACTCTTCCATTAACTCCATCTCTTCTTTAAACCCACCTAATTGTTCAAATAACGCTTTTCTTACAAACAAAGTTTGATCACCTCCCATACAAATAAAAAGATCGAACTGCGTAAACCATTCATTAATGCGGAGAATGGGCATATCAGAAATAAACTTGGTTTTATATCGCCCCAAATCGTACCCTCCCTCTAATGCTTCAAAAATATCGTTTACAAAACTTTTGGGTGGGAAAGTATCTGCATGAATAAAATACAAAATATCTCCACTTGCAAGCGAAGCCCCAAAATTCATTTGGCTGGCTCTGCCTTTTAAAGGACAGATAACTGTTTCAACACCTGTGTTTCCAGCTACCTCAAGTGTTCTATCTTCACTACCCCCATCGCACACTATTATTTCAGCTACCTTGTCATTAGCATATTTTTGTAAAAAGAGAATGAGGGCTTCAATATTCCGCTCTTCGTTATAAGTTGGGATGATGATACTTATGTTCATGTATGCTTAAGGCTATAATAAATATCATTTAAAATTTTTGATTTAAAGCATGCTGTTTAAACATTTCCAGATCATTATTTTAGCTGCTGTTTTTTTGCTGCAATATTTTTTTGAACATATCTATCCGCAAAATAAAACACTGAACAACTGGAAGAACGAACGATATAATATTTTAATTGGCTTACTTAATGTAGTCCTCATATTTATACCAGCTTCAGGATTTGTTTGGTTGCTGCAATTTATTGATGAAAAAAACATTGGTTGGTTACAACTGGTAATACTTCCATAC
>JALZIY010000267.1 GCA_030860085.1 Bacteroidota bacterium
GGGCTTTACTTTCAGGTAGGTAACTTCTGCTCCTAATTTTTCAAGGTGTTTGCAGGTATCTAAAACCGCTTTATGCTCATAATTACAGGTAATAATATGGTTGCCCTTACTGGCATACATTTCATAAACGCCTTTAATGGCGAGATTATCTGCTTCAGTTGCACCGGATGTAAAAATGATCTCTTTAGGATCGGCGCCAATTAATTTAGCAACCTGCTCACGGGCATAGTCCACAGCCTCTTCAGCCTGCCAGCCAAAAGGATGATTGCGACTTGCAGCATTTCCAAAATGGTTAGTAAAATAAGGTATCATGGCATCTACAACTCTAGGGTCGCAGGGCGTGGTAGCGTTATGATCAAGATAAATAGGAAGTTTCAACATATTTAATTCGTTCATTTATCAATTCAATAGTGCAAATTTACCTTAAAAAGGCGGTATTAAAGCTTAAAGAAACAGCGTCTTTTTAATTTAACCTTAATTCGTAAACAATTATATATGCTAAAAGTTGAACATATTGGAATTGCCGTTAAATCTTTTTCAGCTGCGATTCCCCTATTTGAAAAACTTTCAAATACATCTTGTTATAAAATTGAAATGGTAAAGGATGAAAAAGTAAATACTGCCTTTTTTAAAAAAGGAGAAACCAAAATTGAACTCTTAGAAAGTATAGAGGAATCAAGCGTAATTACCCGGTTTATTGAGAAAAAGGGGGAAGGGATGCACCATATAGCTTTTGAAGTGGCGGATATAAAAGCGGAAATGCAACGATTAAAAGAGGAAGGATTTATTTTATTAAATGAAGAGCCTAAGCAAGGTGCTGATAATAAACTGGTATGTTTCCTTCATCCAAAAAATACAAGTGGTGTATTGATAGAGCTTTGCCAGGAAATTGTTTAAAACATTTTTTGATATTGTTTGTTCAATACGGCATGGTCTTTTAAGTCTATTTTATTCTCTTCTAATCATAATTATTCAATAAATCTTTCAATATGCGTGACAAGTTCTTTATGGCACCTCTGACAGTTGTGTTAACTTTTCTTATTGCTTCTCAAACTGCCCAGTTATCCTGCAATAATAAACAAAAGGCATCTTCACCTCAAACAGCAACCGCATCTAACGAACTTTTTTCAAAATATAATCTTGATAAAATAAAATTGCCCCCCGGTTTTAAGATCAGTGTTTTTGCAGAAGTGCCTAATGCCCGTAGCATGACCTGGGGTAGCAAGGGAACTCTATTTGTTGGTAACCGTAGTGGCGATAAAGTTTTTGCTGTAGTGGATGGCGATAAAAATGGTGTAGCAGATAAAGTGTATACCATTGCCTCCGGATTAAACACACCTTGCGGTGTAGCATTTGCAGAGGGGAGTTTATACGTAGCAGAAGTAAATCGTATCCTTAAGTTTGATGATATTGAAAACCGGTTAGTCAATCCGCCATCCTATACAGTGGTGTATGATAAATTACCGACTGACAAACATCATGGATGGAAGTTTATTTCTTTTGGACCAGACGGGAAATTATATATACCTGTTGGTGCACCTTGTAATATTTGCGAAAAAGATGATCCTGTATATGCGTCTATCACCAGAATGAATAAAGATGGAAGTGGCTTTGAAATATTTGCAAAAGGCATTCGGAATAGTGTGGGTTTTGCCTGGCATCCTGAAACCAAAGAATTATGGTTTACTGAAAACGGGGGGGATAATATGGGTGATAATTTACCTGCTGATGAATTGAATATAGCTCCTAAAAAAGACATGCATTTTGGTTTTCCCTATTGTCACCAGGGAGATACGCCTGATCCCAAATTCGGCGAAGGAAAAACCTGTGCTGATTATACACCACCTGCTTTAAAATTAGGCCCGCATGTAGCAGCGCTGGGTATGCGTTTTTATACAGGTGATATGTTTTTACCCGAATATAAAAACCAGATATTCATTGCAGAACATGGGAGCTGGAACCGCAGTACGCCTATTGGTTATCGCATTATGTTAGTGCGGCTTGAGAATGGCAAACCTGCACAGTATATTCCTTTTGCTACAGGGTGGTTGCAAGATGATAAAAAAGTGTTAGGCAGACCTGCTGATGTAGAAATAGCTCCTGATGGGGCTTTGCTTGTAAGCGATGATGATAAGGGAGCTATTTACAGGATAATATTTGAGAAGTAAACTGTGGTTATTTGGTTTTTTTACCTGTTTAAACAACAGGGCAACTCCTTCTGTTATTTTATCCTCTGCAAAACCCGAAAAACAAATTAATAACAATAGCGGCAGGCTTAAAATCTTAGCATAGACGATAAATTTTATACCAGAAAGTTAGAGCTGTATATTTTCTAAAAAAATTAAAAAACTGATAGCAAGAATTGAATAAATTATTCTTCCATCCCGAAAGAATCTGAATTGACAATACCTAATTTTTCTACTGCTAACTGCGAAGCAATTTGTGAAGCATCTTTTTTATTAAAGGCTTTCCCCTCCGAAATTATTTTTCCATTAATGACTGCCGCAATAGTAAATAACCGGCGACCGCTTTCCAGTTGTTCATTGATAGTTTCAAAATCAAGACGTTTGCCATTTTTATTGGCCCATCCATACAATCTATTTTTATGATTAATCTCCAGGCTCTCCAGATCATCCATATACATATGAGGAAGAATAATACGCTTCCCCACCCATGAGGCTGCTTTTTTATATCCTTTGTCCAAATAAATAGCGCCAACCAATGCTTCGAGAGTATTACCAAATATCTGGCTGCTTTTTAAAGAGATGTCCGATTTATTATATACAGTTATTTTTTTTACCCCCATTTTAATTGCAATGTCTTTTAGTTGCTGTCTATTAACCATTTTGCTGCGCATCTCGGTTAAGAAGCCTTCTTCTTTATATGGATAACGCTTGAATAAATAATCAGCTACCAAGGCGCTTAAAATAGCATCGCCTAAATATTCCAACCGTTCATTATTCTCATCAGCGGTTTCTTTTACGGAACGATGGGTAAGCGCTGCACGGTACAACTCAATATTATCAGGAGTGTAGCCCAGCACACCTTTCAAACTTTTTTTAAAGGCAGCTCCAACATGTTTTTTAAATGGGTTCCAAAAATCCACATATGAAAGTTAAAAGTCAAAAGCTAAAAGTCAAAACAGTTGCTTACCTGGTGAGTTATAACTTTTTATGCTCGCTATAAAATGCTTATTGGTATTTTTTAAAAATTACGCAGGCATTATGACCACCAAAACCAAACGTATTACTAAGTGCTGCATTTACTACTCTTTTTTGTGCGGCATGAAAAGTAAAATTCAGCCTGGGATCCAGTTCAGGATCATCTGTGAAATGATTGATTGTTGGAGGCACAATATCATTTTGCACACTCATGATGCAGGCAATACCTTCAATTACACCGGCGGCACCAAGGCAATGACCGGTCATAGATTTAGTGGAGCTTATATTTAATTTATAGGCATGATCGCCAAATACGGTTTGTATAGCTTTTATTTCTGCAATATCACCCAATGGCGTAGAGGTACCATGTGTGTTAATGTAGTCAATATCAAAAGGCTGCATACCGGCATCATCAAGCGCCTGCATCATTACATTCTTTGCCCCAAGGCCGTCGGGATGCGGTGCAGTAATATGATGCGCATCGGCAGTAGCGCCGGCTCCAGCTACTTCGCAATAAATTTTTGCACCGCGTGCCAATGCATGTTCTAACTCTTCAAATACCAGCACACCGGCGCCTTCGCCTATTACAAAACCATCACGGCCCTGGTCGTATGGACGGGAAGCCGTTTTAGGATCAGTATTTCTTTCGCTCAACGCTTTCATTGCATTAAACCCACCTACCCCTGCTTCGCTTATTACACTTTCAGCGCCACCGGTAATAATTATTTCTGCCTTACCAAGCCGGATAAGATTTATCGATTCCATCATAGCGTTTGTAGAAGAAGCGCATGCACTAACCACGGCAAAGTTTGGCCCCCGAAAACCGTGACGCATTGAGATGTGCCCGGCAGCAATATCCAATATCATTTTTGGAATAAAAAAAGGATTGAAACGCGGCGTGCCATCGCCTTTGGCAAAATTTAAAACCTCGTCCTGAAAAGTAACTATGCCACCAATGCCACTGCCAATAACCACGCCCACTCTATCAGGATCTACATTATCCTTGTCAATGCCTGCATCGTTTACAGAAAAATCAGAAGCCACAATAGCTGTTTGAGAAAACCTGTCCAACTTGCGGGCTTCTTTTTTATCTAAAAAATTAGTAGGATCAAAGTTTTTAATTTCGCAGGCAAAACGGGTTCTGAATTTGGATGCATCAAACAAGGTTATGAAATCGCAGCCGCTAACACCATTGCGCAGGTTGTTCCAGTACTCTGTAATAGAATTACCCAGTGGTGTTAAACAACCCATCCCTGTTACAACAATCCTTTTCCATTGCATACTGCAGCCTTAAAATTATATGTAAAGATAAACCGCCTTCACTGCTGTAACAGTTAGAAGGCGGAAAATAATAATGTATTCCGTTAGAACAAACGGAAACAAATGCAGTGTTTTACTTAGCGTGTTCTTCCAGGTAAGATGTTGCCTGACCCACAGTTGTAATGGTTTCAGCTTGCTCGTCAGGAATAGAAATATTGAATTCTTTTTCAAATTCCATTATTAATTCTACGGTGTCTAAAGAGTCGGCGCCTAAGTCATTGGTGAAAGAAGCTTCATTGGTAACTTCTGCTTCGTCAACGCCCAATTTGTCAACTATGATCTTTTTTACTCTTGCTGCGATGTCTGACATGTTGTAAAAATTTGGTTATAGTGGTGCAAAAATAGCTGTTTTGAAATAAAAATCATTTTAGGTTATTGCATTTAAAATGAGAAGCATTTTTCTTCTCTATTTGCAATAATAAACTCATTCATTTCATTTGGGAAGGTAATCAGATATTTGTAACTTGAAAAGGTGATTTAATAATTTAGCAATGGCATTAAAAATTATCGATCATAACAC
>JALZIY010000462.1 GCA_030860085.1 Bacteroidota bacterium
AGGGTGCAAAGGTGTTTCTTTCTGGCCGTTCAGAAGATTCACTTAACAAGGTAGCAAATGATATTTCTGCATCCGGAGGTAATGCAGAAATTGCTGTAGTGGATGCACTCGACGAAAAATTAATCAACAACTTTATTGATACTGTTGTCAGCAAAGCAGGTAGCATTGACATTTCATTTAATGCCATCGGCATAGAAGATACGCAAGGCGCTCTTTTAGCTGACATTTCCCTTGAAGATTTTATCCGCCCTATAAAATTAGCTATGCAGACACAATTTTTAACTACAAGGGCTGTGAGTAAAATAATGATGAAACAGGGTGCAGGTGTAATAATGTCTATAACTGCTTCACCTGCCGGCAAAGCTTATTCTTTGGTAGGCGGATTTGGGCCTGCATGTAGCGCTATTGAAGGTTTTTCAAGAAATCTTGCATCAGAATTAGGTCCCTTTGGTATCCGGGTTGTCAATATCAGATCTGCCGGATCACCAGATTCCAGGCCATTTGTAGATGCGCTTGGTCAGGAAACTGACCTATCAAAAACATTCATTAAAAAAATGGAAGATGATACCATGCTTAAAAAACTTCCACCAATGGTTGAAATAGCAAGTGTGGCAGTTTTTCTTGCTTCGGATATGGCAAGTGCAATGACGGGCACCACTGCAAATGTAACTTGCGGTAGTACGATGGATTAACCGGCCTGAGCATTCCTTTCAAATTCAATAGCGACAATAGACTTTCTATAAATAGAATACAACCCTGCTTATAAAGAATACAAAAAACTTTGTATTTATAGTAACTTTTCAAAAAAATGGAAACCAGGGGATTGATATTTATTCCTGATATAAGTGGCTTTACCCGGTTTGTTAATGAATCTGAGATTGAGCATAGCCGCTTTATCATCCAGGAATTGCTGGAAATACTGATCAATGCAAATGAATCAGGGCTTGAAATTTCTGAAATTGAAGGCGATGCCATTCTTTTTTACAAGTATGGAGAACCTCTTCATATGCAGGATATCTACAAACAGGTAGAGAAAATGTTTTGTGCGTTTCACAGGCACCTGGCTACCTATGAGCACCGTCGTCTTTGCCAATGCAAAGCCTGTGTATCAGCTATCAATCTTACATTGAAAGTGATCACACACTATGGCGAATTTACAAGCTATAGTGTAAAGAATTTCAACAAGTTGATTGGCAGAGACATTATTGTTGCTCATCAACTTCTTAAAAACGACATAGATCAGCATGAATACTGGTTGGTAACAAAAAAACTGTTACAGGATAAACCACTGGCTGGCTTTGCTCAATGGATGAAGTGGGATCGTGGTGTCAAGCAAACAGAAACCGGTGAAATACCTTTTCACTATACGCAACTAAGCCAGTTGAAAAATGAAATACCGCCGGAGCCATTACCGCAACTGGAACTTTCAGAAAAAGTAAAAATGATATCTGCCTCAAAAGAATATGAAACGGATATTAAAACTTTATTTTATACAGCCGGTCACTTTGAATTTCGCAATCGTTGGCAGGAAGGAGTAAAAGCGGTAGATGAAGTTGATCATTTACTGCCAGGTGTGGGCACCCGTCACCGTCATGTGCTGGATAATGGACAAATCATTTTTTATACCAGCAGCTTTTCGTATGATCCTGAAAAAAAAATTGTGTTCAGCGAAACAGATGAAAAGAAAAAAAGTTCTACATACTTTATTTTTGAAAAAACCGGCGATAATAAAAGCAGGTTTACACTTGATTTTTATTTGAATAAAAACATAGCAAGCCAAATACTGTTTAAGCTAACGATGAAAAAGAAAATGGAAAATATCTTTCACAAATCATTACTGAATCTTGAGGGTCTGTTGAAAGAAATTAAAGTACCTGAATTTTGATGCCACAAAGTTTTATTTATAAAACTCTGTTTAGAATTTTTGAAATAAACAGGGCTAATAAGCTCAGGTTTCTAATAACTCTTGTCAAACATTGGTAGCAATTGTAACCCGGCAAAACACCATACGATGACAGCAGTATAACCTCAACAATATCCAGTATAACTGTCGTAATCCACCCTGAAATTGCCGTAAATGCACCCCATGAAATTTGCATAGTGGTGGTAGATTTGTATTCACAGTCATAGCTACAATACAACTATATTAACTATGAAAAAAACAATCGCATTTGAATGGCTTTCACTGGATGGCTTCATTGCAGGGCCAAATGAAGAAACCGATTGGTTTGTTTGGGATAAGGAAATAGAAAAATTTGCTAAAGAATTTCAAACTTCAATTGATACAATGTTATTTGGACGAACCACATACGAAGTAATGGCAGCCTACTGGCCAACAGAAGCGTCAGCATCCGAAGACAGGAACATCACAGATTTTATGAATAATACCAGTAAGATCGTTTTTTCAAAAACCCTGGATAAAGTTGAATGGAAAAATTCAAGATTAAGTAAAGAAATTATTCCGGAAGAAATAAAAAAAATAAAAACTGAGGCAGGTAAAGACATAATAATATATGGCAGTGGCAGTATCGTATCACAGTTGATGAAATTGGGATTACTTGATGAATTTCAAATAATGATTAATCCTGTTGTATTAGGCAAGGGTAAGCCCCTATTTCAAAATGTTGAGGAGAAAAATAAACTGAACCTTCTCACACAAGAGTATTTAAAGGCGGAAATGTTTTGCTAAACTTTCAAACTGAAAAAAATAAAAAACTTTGATTCACTAATTAAAAAAAAGTAAAATGAACATCTTAACTAAAATCTTAATTATAATAGGGATCCTTATTGCTATTCCTTTGATCATTGCATTGTTTGTAAAAAAAGAATACACAGTTGAAAGGGATATAACCATCAACAAACCGAAACAGGAAGTTTTCAATTATGTAAAGTATTTAAAAAACCAGGACAACTACAGCAAATGGGTACGAACAGATCCAGCCATGAAAAAAGATTTTAGAGGAACAGATGGAACGGTTGGTTTTGTGTATGCATGGGATGGCAATAAAAAAGCCGGTAAAGGAGAACAGGAGATAAAAAATATTATGGAAGGAGAAAGAGTTGATGTTGAAG
>JALZIY010000342.1 GCA_030860085.1 Bacteroidota bacterium
TAATTGCCCTGTGTCATTTCGCAGGGTTACCGGGTTAAACTGATTAATAACTGCATTGCGTAAACCGTTATCGTAAAAATATATTTTATAACTCTTTTTCAATTCATTCCGCAGATTTCGGCTGAAAGCATCTCAATGCATGCGGCAGAGTCAATATTACCTGAAGAGCTACTTGTACTTTCTGAAATTTTATTGATAAGGTGAAACCGCTCTATGGGTTTGTTTGTTTTGGATAAAATTGCATTTAAACTATCTGCAGTTTTGTTCCCGTTTTGAAGTAACAAGTCTTGTGAAAAAACAGTTTGTATGCTTGCAACAAAACAAAGGAGGGTTATTATTTTTTTCATAATTCAAACATTCTTTTATATTATTGTCCGATTAAATGGTTGCAATCCTTAATGCGCCTGTAAGACCTCGCCCCAACCCCTCTCCAAAGGAGAGGGGCCAGAACCCTTACCACGCACGGGTTGCAATAAATTGAATATTTTCAGTCCTGACAACAGTGATTCTTTTATAAATAATTCCTGAAATTTTCTGTATTGATTACTTCAATTTCCGCATTATAAGCGTCCTTGAAAGTCTTTACTATTTTTATTTTGGCTTTCGGGTTCCATTTAATTTCGTACCCTGTAATTTTCCCCGCATTCTCTTCTACATAATCTATTTCCTGTTGTTGTACGGTTCTCCAGAAGTATGATTTTACAAACATGTTTTCGTAATGTATTTTTTTAAACCGCTCACTGATGATAAAGTTTTCCCACAATGCGCCTTTATCTTCCCGTAATGCCAACGGATTAAAATTTCCCAACACGGTATTGCGGATACCATTATCAGTAAAATATATTTTTTGATTGGTTTTTATTTCATTCCTCAGGTTGCGGCTAAAGCTTTTTAGTTTGAATACAACAAATGCCTGCTGCAGTATATCAATATAGTTGCTCACTGTGTTTTTATCAATGCCTATCAACTGCGACAGTTCGTTATAACTTACTTCATTGCCAATTTGCAGCGCCAATGCCTGCACTAATTTTTCCAGCACTTCCGGCTTTCTTAGTATGCTGAAAGCCATCAAATCTTTATACAGATAACTATTGGTTAGTTGTTTCAGCACCATCGGCTCTTCGCCGGCACGGTTAATTACATCGGGGTACATTCCGTAAATCAGCCGCAACTCTAACTGCTGCGTTGCTTTTACAAAACCAATACTGTTTTCAAATTCTTTCCAGGAGACCGGGAACAACTGGTATTCCCATTTTCTGCCGGTGAGGGGTTCATTTATTTTATTGGCCAAATCAAATGCCGATGAACCACTTACTATCAGTTGCACATCCTTAAACTGGTCGGTAATAATCTTCAGCGTTATGCCAATATTTTCTATCCTTTGTGCTTCATCAATAAACACCAGTTTGTTTGTTCCGATAATGCTTCGTAATTGTTCGGTGTTAACGTTGGTAAGCAGGTTTCTTACAGTAGGGTCATCTGCATCAAGGAACAGGTGTGGTTTGTCATGAATAATGCTGTTAATTAAGGTGGTTTTGCCCACCTGCCGCGGCCCCACAAGAACGACAGCTTTTCCCTTGCCTATCCGGGTTAAGATGACCGGGGCTAATAGCCGGCTAATCATACTAAACGGTGTTTGTATTCACCGAATATATGTATTTATGGTGAATAAATTCCCTAAAAATTTAGTTTGCCCTTTTTCTCTATGTATTCTTTAATTTTCCTATACCTGCCAGCCAAATTTATTTTCTTCTCACAGCCCGTGGCGTAAATGCTAATATCAGATCAACTTTTTTGACTCATCATTTTCAATTACAACTTTTTGAAGTACAGAATCTAAGTATCTGTTTTGTGCAAAAAAAATTTGAAAGTTCCTATAAACAAAAAAGTTCTTAACTTATTCATAAATCAGTTAGTTGGCTGTAATGCTAACAAAGTACTCAAATGAATTAGCAGTTGACAAAAAACAGGTAAAGCCCAAAACCGAAATAAAAAGAGAAGACATCCTTTAAACTTAACCAATCATGAAGAGTTTGTTACTATTATTTGCATTCTTTACCATGAATACTATTGGTTCAGCTCAAAACAATAATGCAACAAAGCAAAAAGAGAACCTCACATTTCCTGAACTTTTTGTTTTTACAGATGAATTTGAAAACTTTTTTTCAAGTAAAAACAAAATTGAAAAAATAGTTTCGGGGAAATATTTTCTGGAAGGCCCTGTTTGGGTGGAAGCTTTAAACGGTCTTTTATTCACTGATATCCCGGAAAATAAGATTTATTTCTGGAACAAAAAGAAGGGGCTTTCAGTTTGGCTGGAACCTTCAGGATTCGCAAATGGATTATTGCTTGATCAAAATGGAGATTTACTTTTAATGCAGGGAAATCATCAATCAACCAAAGAAACAAAGAGGCAGATTGGTAAAATAGTCGATCCTAAATCAAATAAAACAATCACCGACTTCGTGACAAATTATGAAGGAAAGAAATTCAACAGTCCGAATGATATTGCTTTAGGTCCTAATGGCATTCTCTATTTTACGGATCCGATTTATGGATTAACAAAGGGGGATGCAGATAAAGAGAAAGAATTGTCTTTTAACGGGGTTTACAAATTTGAAAATAATAAGGTCAAGGTATTAATTGATTCATTGAAAAGACCTAACGGAATTGGATTATCTCCCAACGGTAAGTTTTTATATGTTTCAGATTCAGAAACGGGAAGATTACTATGCTATAAATTAAACGATGGTGGGGATATTGTTAAAGCAGTAGACTTTTTTAATGTACAAGAAATAAGAGATCATACAGTTTCTTCAACAGTTCTTGGCTGGGATGGGATGGCCGTTTCAAAGAAAGGAGTAATACTCGCAGGCGGATTTGGTGGCGTCTGGTTTATTTCTCCAAAGGGAGTTCTTTTAGGGCATATTCAAACTCCTGACTTTACTTCCAACACCGCGATAGATGATAAGGAAGAATATCTTTATTGGACAGCGGGAAAGTTACCCTTTACGAAAGGTTCAAGTGCCCTTTACAGATATAAGCTTAAATGATTTTTAATGTAGAAAAATACAGTCAACGACGTTCAGCTGCCGTAGCCGGGGGCGTCGAATAGATGAAGCCCAAACAGCATAAATGCATGAACGTTTAGTTATTCACTGCTTTTCGCATTGATCAATTATAAATTCACCACTTCTGTCCAGGGCACTATACTCATTTTTTCATTGATGTAAAATATGGAACCGGATTCCATTTTTAGCAAAATATGTAAAATATGGAATTGAATTCCATATTTGTAAAAAGCTGCAAATCTGGAATCCATCAGTTTAATAAGGTTGAGTGCTGTCCGGTTGATCCTCTGATTGCAATCATATTAATTACATTCAGTAATAATAAATTGATGCGTTAATCTTTAATGCCAAGAAATTTTTTTGCATTTTTATAGAGTATCATTTCCTTTTCGGCTTCAGTTAAAAAGCCCATAGACTTCAAAAAAACAATTGAACTGGTGATCGCTTCGGGCCAAACCATCTGGTCAGAGCCAAACATGACCCTGTCAAGAAATCCATACTCTTTTGCTGATTTTAAAAATTTGGTTCCGTAATCTTTCGTTAATGGATGCAGCCATAACGCTACTCCTAAATCTGCATAAAGATTTGGATAACCATCCATCATCCTAAGTGTGTTTTCATAGAAATTTTCTCCGGCATGCATTAAGTAAAGTTTCAATTTTGGATACTTCACCAAAACATCTTCAATTTAAAAAGGATCGCCCAATGCTATCCTGTATTTGGGCCAACCATGCTGCTGTGCATTTGGAAAACTTCCACCAGAATGATACGCTACAGGAACGCCATATTTTTCGCAGATGGCTAAGTAGGGGTGATACATTGAATCAGCCAATGTTCTTCCTTTATAAACTGCCATCACTTCTCCAAACAGTTTTATTTTTCCTGATTGTACATATTCCTCAAATTGTTTTACCGGTATTAGTGTGTCTTCGTAATCCTGGTATGCCGGAATAAATCGTTTGTCGGCCTTAGTATATTTTTCTATACTTTCAATGGTGCCACAGATTACAGCAAACTCAATTTTATGCCGATTCATTTTCTGAATGGTTTGTTCAAGATGTTCCTTCGTCGTTTTGCTTGATTCAAATCCATTCCTCGCCTTGCCCACCCAAAAATCTTTTTCTGTATAACTATGCATGTGCATATCAATTACCTGGGCAGAAGCTATTATTGAACCCAAAGTAAAGATTGTCAAAAGCACTGTTCGTGTTCTCATGATTTTATTCTTTGTCCAGTTTCAAAATAGTTTGTAATAAAACATTGGCTCCATTGGCCATATCAACTGCTTTTGTAAATTCTTTTGGAGAATGACTGATGCCGCCCACGCTGGGAACGAAAATCATTCCCACAGGTGCAAGCAATGACATCTCCTGTGCATCGTGCCCGGCGCCACTTTGCATAGGCCTGGTGGTAAAGCCCAATGCTTTTGCTGAAGCCGCAATTTTTTGCTGTAGGCCTTTATCGGTTAATGCAGGTTTTATGGAACTGGCTTGTCGCTGAAAAGTAATTTTTGTGCCGGATGTGGAAGCGATGATTGCTGCTCTTTTTTCAATTTTAAGAAACAACTGTTCTATTTTTTGAGATGAGAGATCTCTTATTTCCAAACCCAGTGTAACCTTACCCGCTATTACATTGTATGCACCGGGCAATGCTGCTATTTTTCCAATTGTGCCAACCTGTTTTCCTTGTACACTATTGATCACTTCATTCACAGCAATAATGAATTTTGATGCTGCCAGCAATGCATCCTTCCGCATATTCATAGGTGTGGTACCTGCATGATTGGCAAAACCATCAATCGTTACTTCCCAATGTACAATACCAACAATGCCTTCCACCACACCAATCTGTATATTTTCC
>JALZIY010000369.1 GCA_030860085.1 Bacteroidota bacterium
GTATGAGTAACGCAATTTTTTGAGGTGAATTGTTATCTGTATATTGAAATTCTCTCTTCCTAAACCCATCAAAAAGAGCACAGGAAGAAGTTGCCATCACTAACAGCAAACAAAAGATTTTTAGCATGTCAAATAGTTTCAAAAATTATAGTGGCGCCCTGTCCCACTCCTACACACATTGTTGCCAGGCCGTATTTTGATCCACGTCGTTTCATTTCATGTATTAACGTGGTAGATATGCGAACACCGCTACAACCGAGCGGGTGGCCCAATGCGATGGCGCCTCCATTTACATTCACCTTAGATTCATCTAAGCCAAGATCATGGATGCACGCAAGAGATTGTGAAGCAAAAGCTTCATTCAATTCAACGAGCTCAATATTAGCAATAGAAAGGCTTGCACGTTTCAACGCTTTTTGTGTAGCAGGCACGGGACCAATGCCCATGATAGCCGGATCAACTCCGGCAACCGCCATAGCGATTACTTTTGCAATTGGTTTTAATCCGTATTTCTTTACAGCTTCTTCACTCGCCAATAACATAGCAGCGGCACCATCATTTAAACCCGCAGCGTTGCCAGCCGTTATAGTGCCATCTTTTATAAACGCAGGCTTTAAAGCGGCCAATTTTTCCAATGATGTTTTGCGGGGATGTTCGTCGTTATTAATTAATATTTTAGCTCCTTTTTCACCTTCAACTTCCACAGGTACAATTTCGTCTTTCCATTTTCCTGATTCTAATGCTGCAAAATATTTTTCCTGCGAATGCAGCGCAAATTCATCCTGCTGTTTCCGGCTAATATTCCATTGCCTGGCCACATTTTCTGCGGTTTCTCCCATAGTGTATGGATAATGAACATCTTTCAATTTATTATTGACAAAGCGCCAACCCAGCGTTGTATCATACACTTCTGCTGTACGTTGAAATGCGGTTGTTGCTTTGGGCATCACAAAAGGTGCACGGGTCATGCTTTCCACTCCGCAGGCAATTATCAATTCTGCATCTTCACATTCAATTTGTCTTGCACCATCCATAATGGCCTGCAAACCTGAGGCACACAAACGGTTGACCGTATTACCCGGAACAGTTACAGGTAAACCCGCCAGCAAAGCCGCCATACGGGCTACATTGCGGTTGTCCTCGCCTGCCTGGTTGGCTGCACCTGCAATTACATCTTCAATAGCAGCCGGATCAACAGTTCTATTTCTTGCTAACAATTCTTTAATTATATACCCCAACAAATCATCGGGACGAATTGAACTGAGTACACCGCCCAATTTTCCTATTGGCGTACGAACAGCATCTATAACATAAACATTTTTCATTTCAAATTCCTGATTTCCAATTTCTAACTTCGACTTCTAACTTTTAAAGTGGGATTGGCTGTAGCACCGTAGTTTTCCACAATACATATTTATTTTTTAACCGCTCAAAAATCTGTTTTTCTTTTTCTTATTTTTTCGGATGGATCGTTTACAAAATCAAACAGATATTTCCCTCCTTTTCATCCTGCAAATATTTCCAATTCCATCTCTCATAGCTTTATGTTGATTGCGCTGGAAAATCCGCCAATATAAATTCAAAAAAGTAAAGGATTTCATTAAAGATTTATGGTAACGCTGTAAAACTATGTGAATGGAACAGAATTAGATTAATGAGAAAAATTTGTTTTATTTAAAATAATTAATTAATCTTTCACATGCAATTAGGAAAAAGAAAAGAAAAATACGAAAAGCTTTGAAAAACAAAACTATATACCACACTAATGCTAAATAGGCTCAATGTCTTATTTGTGCACGAGCTATTTTTAATGGTATAAAGCTTTACTTTTCCATATCTAAAATGAAAGATAATTAATCTGCTATTCCCGTAATTGCCTTATATGCCGTTTGATACATATGGTTACTCAAATGTCTTTTGTTTGAAAATGATATAGTGTTTGTTTTATAATACAAGCGAGTAGCTTGCAAAACAATTATAACCATCAACATGCCACCGTATATTGTATTAGCTACAATTTTCTTACTCATCCTTGCTTTATACAGGAACTGGGCGCGTTCGTCGGTGTTGTTTCTTGGGGTAGTTTTTGTTTTTCTTGTTTCCGGTATTTTAATGCCGGAAGAGGTTTTAAAAGGGTTAGCCAATAAACAAATAGCGATCATTTTTTTGCTGGTCATGCTGGTATGTGGTTTTCGCAAGGCATTTGGCCACAATTTTTTTAATTATGTTTTTAACCCCGCCCTTCGTCCAAAACAGTTTTTGATGCGGATGATGCTTTTTGTTTGCTCTATCTCTCCCTTTATAAACAACACGCCTATTGTGGCCTTTATGGTTCCTTACGTAAAAGAGTGGTTAGATAATAAACAATTGCCCGTATCTAAATACATGATACCGCTATGCTTTGCTACTGTTTTAAGCGGTATGATCACGGTGATCGGCACTTCTTCCAGCCTTTTGTTAATTGGATTGATCAGTGAAGCATCATTGCCTTCGCTATCGTACAAAGACTTTCTTTTTTTAGGCATACTGGTTACTATTACCGGAGTTATTTATTTATACACGTTAGGATATTGGATACTTCCTGATAAAAAGAGCGCCACCGTTGAGATGGAAGAAAACATAAAAGAGTATGTTGTTGAAACGATAGTTTTACCTCAATCTCATTTAATAGGGGAAACGATAACCAATGCCCACCTCCGGAATTTAAAAGACATTTATCTTTTTGGCATCAATCGTAAGGGTGTTTCCATTTCACCTGTTTCGCCGGAGGAAAAAATCTGTGAAGGCGATCAGTTGTTCTTCTCCGGTCGCACAAATGCCATTGCGCAGTTAATGAAAAATGGGATCGGCATTGCATTTCCGGATGTTGCTGCACTCAATAAATACAATCATCGTCATTGTGTTGAAGCTATTATTCCTGTCAACTCATCACTGGTTGGAAAAAAAGTAAAAGAAACTGATTTCAGAAGAAAGTTCAATGCCTCCATTATTGCCTTACACCGCGAAGGTAAAAGGGTAACGGGGTCAGTGGGAGAAGCAGTTTTGAACGCCGGCGACCTGGTGTTGTTATTAGGAAATGAAAAAATGCCTCATCACAATGCCGATCTTTTTTTGCTGGTGCGTCATGATGTTGAAATTTTATCTCCAAAAAGTTTGATCAGTAAACTGGTCACTTTTTCTACAGTGATATTGTTACTACTTGGGATTGTTGGAATTATTGATCTTTTCATTTCAGCAACAGTGGGCATTATTTTATTTTTTTCTACCAAAACATTAAAGCTTCGGGATATCAGGGCTGCTTTTGATTTTGACCTCGCTGTTTTATTGGTAGCCTCACTTGCCATAGGGCTTGCTTTAACAAAGTCAGGCGCAGCACAGCTATTAGCTGATGCACTATTGAGTTATGGAGGCACTGATCCACGCATGGCCATAATATTATTGTTTGTTACTACAGTACTTATTACGGCCGTTATTACCAATGCAGCAGCAATAGCCATTGTTTTTCCTTTAGCACTTTCATTGGCAAATAATCTTCATATTTCCACTACGCCGGTGTTTGTAGCCATTGCTTTTGCAACCACCTGTGTTTTTATGACACCTATCGGTTATCAATGCAACCTCATGGTTTATGGACCGGGCAATTATTCGTTCAAAGATTTTTTTAAGGTTGGTTTTCCATTAACCATACTTTACAGCGCTGTTTGCTTATTTTTTATTTTCTGGTATTATAATTTGTAAATGATGGACTATATTTTTCCTTTCGATACAAAGATCACCAACCTGCAGCGTAACAATATGATGATGCAGGAGCCACGTCTAATCTGGCTTACAGGCTTATCAGGTTCAGGGAAAACAACGCTGGCTTTACGGTTGGAGCATTATTTATTTCATCAGGGATACAAAGCTTTTCTTTTAGATGGTGATAATGTGAGGAACGGCTTGAACAAAGACCTGGGCTTTACAGAAAAAGATCGCAATGAAAACCTGAGGCGTATTGGCGAAGTGGCGAAGCTGATGCTTGATGCGGGCCTCATCGTGATCTCTGCTTTTATTTCTCCCTACAAAACCGAAAGACAGGCTGTTAAGAAAATTGTTGGTGAAGACCGTTTTATAGAAGTGTATGTAAATTGTCCATTGAAAGTATGTGAAGAACGTGATGTAAAGGGATTATATCAAAAAGCAAGAAAAGGTATTATACCTGATTTTACCGGTGTATCTGCTCCTTATGAAAGGCCCCTGGCACCCGATGTAGAAATAAAAACGGCTGAAGAATCCATAGAAGAATCATTAAACAAGATCATTGAGTTTATAGAACCCAAAATCAAAGCCCGTAATGAATAAATATTATTTATCGCATTTAAAAGAGCTGGAAGCAGAAGCCATTTTTGTGATTCGTGAGGTAGTGGCACAGTTTGAGAGACCTGCTCTTCTTTTTTCCGGAGGTAAGGACTCCATTGTTTTAACGCATTTGTCCAAAAAAGCTTTTTATCCCGCCCGCATACCCTTTCCACTAATGCATATTGATACAGGTCACAACTTTCCTGAAACCCTTACTTTCAGAGATGAACTGGTAAAGAAACTGCAGGTACAATTGATCGTTGGTTCAGTACAGCAAAGTATTGATACCGGAAGAGTACAGGAAGAAACAGGCATCAATGCCACCCGTAATGCCTTGCAAACCATCACCCTGCTGGATACCATTGAAGCACATAAAATTGATGCTGCCATGGGTGGTGCACGTAGAGATGAAGAAAAAGCAAGAGCCAAAGAACGATTTTTTTCGCACCGTGATGAATTTGGTCAATGGAACCCGAAAAAACAACGTCCCGAATTATGGAATTTATTTAATGGGCGCAAACGGCCTGGCGAACAATTCAGGGTATTTCCTATCTCTAACTGGACAGAGATGGACGTATGGAATTATATATGTTCAGAAAACATTTCCCTGCCTTCGCTCTATTTTTCGCACCAGCGGGAATGTATTATCAGGAACGGTGTGATACTTCCGGTTTCTCCTTACATGCCTTTAAGGGCGGGAGAAATTCCAAATATGATGAAGGTACGTTTTCGCACCTGTGGCGATATGCCCATAACCGGCGCTGTTGTGTCGGATGCTGAAGATGCGGAAACCATTTTTGCAGAAGTGGCCGCATCAAGAGTTACGGAAAGAGGTGGCCGTGAGGATGATAAACGATCAGAAACATCAATGGAAGACCGGAAAAAAACCGGGTATTTTTAAGCCCCCTCCGGCTCCCCCGGTGGGGGAGTGACCCGTTCACAGCCCTCGCTTGTACAAGATGCAAAACAAAATACAGTCTTGTCGCAAAGCAAGGGATGTTGCGGAAGGTGGCCTTCCCACCGGGAAGGTCGGGATGGGCGGCTGATTGTAGCCATGCAGCTTATTACATATTCATCGCTAAAAAATTTGAAAGCATGACAATGACAGAAATCAACCTCGCCTGTCAAGTTGCCTAAACCATTTCGCCCTTCATTAGGTGACCTAACATCTCCTTGAAATTCTCTTTTTTATTCAAATGAGGAAGTGCTTCATTTGGTTCCGGTACATTCAAAAATCTACAAAGAGGTCCCCAGCCTTCACTAACATCGTACACCAATAATTTATCTGCGGGTACATAAGCTTTTACATCTGCAATGTGCTTATTAAATATTTTTTCAGCCTCAGCTTTGTCCTCGAATTTTCCCTGAAAGTGTACTTTGAAAATCATTTCTTTTGCCAGTTTCACGCATTTAATTACAGACCTAAGACGAGGATTAAAAAGTAGCTTGGATAACATGCCTAATTTTTGCAGAAGGGTTTGAGGGCCTGCCTGCCAGATGGTGCTGAATACGCTACTATGCCACTTTTCAAAAGGCCTTACAGTCAAAATTACTTTTGCATCAGGATACCGTTTCATGTGCTCCTTATACCAGGGATACGCAGGGAAATCCACGGTTGCCTGAAACCCATTATATAGTTCGTCCCATTTGGTCGTTCCTGTTTCTTTCAGCGATGTCCAATAAGGAAGATTCTCCGGATGTACCAGAAGCTCCTTCATGTGATAAGTCTTTGTATAACCTAGCTTTTCAAGAGACTCTTTAAGTGTGTTTGTGCCGGTGCGTGGTAGTCCGGCTCCAATAATTTTGATTGACATTTTTGAGTTGTTTTGGTTTTAGAAAGCGTTAATCTAT
>JALZIY010000385.1 GCA_030860085.1 Bacteroidota bacterium
CAATTGAATTGTTAAATAACGCAGGTGGGCTTTACGCAAATCAAAATCTAAAAAAACTTGCGCATTTTTTTTAGATAAACTCCTGAAAAATGAGCCGGAGAAAAAAATTTTTTTTGAATTTGTGTAGCGTAGTTTAGCGGTAATACTATGGCAACATTCATTCTATAAAAGCAGGTATGCCAGACAGACCATTAGTAATTTCAAAAGATTCAAAAGTTTATGCAGATAAACAAATTGATAAACTAATTAGCAGAGTGGATCACTTGAAAATTTCCCACGTTCAGGCAGGGTAGTTCCTGAGTTTAATTCTGAAGTAATTCGCGAATTGATAGAGGGAAATTATAGAATAATATATCAAATTAATTCTGACACTATCGGAATTGTTCGTGTTCATCATGCGGCAAGACAATTAAGGTAAAAGCCACCCTCCGTTGTCATTGGTGCCCTTAGCAAGATTTTTAAAGCCGAGGTTGGTGTGTTTTTCACCAACCGCATTACTATATGACTCTTTTGATAACCGGGAGTTTCTTTCTCATCATCAGGACTAACTTAATTCATGGTGGAAGAAAACACTGGCAACCATGTAAAAGCTCTGACCGTTACCGCTCAGCCTAAACCACACAATACTATATTTGACAGTAGACAATGTAAACCGATTGTAACCACACTGATTTTGAAACAATATCAGAATGAAAAAAATGAAAGAAATTATTTTTTCGTATGGAACACTTCAAAAAGACAAAGTACAATTAAAATTATTTGGTCGACTTTTAAATGGCACTAAGGATACGTTAAAGGGCTTCAAACTTTCTTCTATTGAAATTAAGGACGAATCATTTCTTTCAAGAGGCGAACTAAAATTCCAATTAATAGCAATGCCTTCAACTGACAAAAATGATTTTATTGAAGGAACAGTATTAGAGATTTCGGAAGACGAACTTTTCCTCGCTGACAAATATGAGCCAGAGGCCTATAAAGAATTAAAATAGAACTTGCATCTGGAAAAAAGGCATGGATTTATGCAGCAGTTAAATAACATAAACCTTTTTTGAGAAAATAGAATCTGTAACAGTTGAACAATAAATTTTTTTGAGATTATTTCGTAACTATTAAACTAAACTTAAATACAATGAAAAAATCAATTATCATATTATCATCGCTGTTCATTTTCTTTTGTACTCATGCACAAAACGCCGCAGAAACTGAAATATTAAAACTTGAAAATGACCAAAAAGAAGCCTATTTAAAAAAAGACACCGCAACATTGATCAAACTTTACTCTGCAGGTTTTGTAGTAAACTCCCCATCAAATAAAGTTGAGACATTTCAAGACCTCCTGTTTCGTATGAGAAAAGGGGAAAGAGACCGGGAAGCTTATGAAAGGATTATTGAAAAGATAACATTTGCTAATGATATTGCTATTGTTATGGGTAATGAAACAATAAAGCCAACGGGGATTGCCACAAACGCAGGTAAAACAGTAAAAAGGCGATACACAAATATCTGGATGAGAAATGAAAAGAGTTGGCAGCTTGTTGCACGACAGTCAACTATTATTTCTGTTGAGTGATTCTTGCAGCTACTTTTAAAAGAATTCCAAAAGCCGAAGCTGGTGTTTTTCACCAACCGAATTACTATAGGACTCTTTAACACCCGGGGATTTTTTTATCATCATCCGGAATAACTTAATTCATGGTGAAAGAAAACACCAGCGTAAAAAGGGCTATCACCCTGAGCCTGCCGAAAGTGCTCCCTTCCAAAATAGGTTTCGGCAAGCTCAACCTGACAAGTCATTTGTTATAGAGTTTTGAGAAATACTTTAATTAAACCGGATAGCTTTAATAGGCTGAATTTTTCTCACAAGAAAAGAAGGTATCAGCAATACCAGTATTGATATGAGCAGGGTGGTACCTACAACCAAAAGCACCTGATTCCAGTTAATACTAACCGCAGCCGTATCAATAAAATATTGGTCTTCTTTTAATTTTACAAAACCAGTTTTTATTTGCAGCCCTAGCAATCCTAAACTGATGGCTGTACCAATTAAAATACCTGCAAAAGTTATTAAGGCAGAATGGTATAAAAATATTTTTTGAATTGTCCAGTTGGATGCGCCTATTGCCTTCATAATTCCTATCATTTTTACTCTTTCTAATACAAGAATGATAAGGCAGGTAATAAAGTTGATAATTACAATAACTGTTACAATCACAAGTAAAATTTGGCCGTTATAACTGATGATATTCAGCCAATCAAAAATGTAAGGATAAATTTCTGTAGTGGTTTTTGTTTCCCACAAGGGAGGAAACGAATTATTCTCATAGATCGTTTCGCTCATTTTATTCATCTGGCCATAATCTTCTAAAAAAATCTCGTAACCACCAATTTCATTTTCTTTCCAGCCATTTAAACGGCGAATCAATTTAATATCACCTAAAGCAAATATTTTATCAAAGTCTTCAATACCTGTTTGATAAATGCCAACTATGGTAAGTTTATCAGGGCGCAAACTTCCATCAGGCCTTACAAAATATAAGAGCAACCGTTCGTTTAATTTTAAATTTAATTGGTTGGCTGTAAAAGTTGATATGACAATTTCACGGGCATAGCTGCTATCATTAAATTGTAGCCACCTTCCTTCTTTTAAAAAAGGTTTAATATTTTTTATATCGTAGTTGCTATCTATCCCCTTCAGCAATACACCTTCCATTTCATCCGTTGTTTTTAGAATGGCATTTTTTGTGGCAAAGGGATGAATAGAGGTTACATTTGGAAGAGCCTTTACAGTTCTGACAACACTGTCGTTGGCATATATTGGCAATTCTTCAGCTATGGTAGCTTGCACAGGCTGACGGTATTGAATGCGTACATGACCCCAAAAAGAAAACACTTTGGCGCTAACAGTTTCCTGGAAACCATTAACAAAAGAAAGTGTAATGATCATTGTAGAAACAGAAATGACCGTAGCCAGTATGGAAAGCCTGATAATAAAACGTGAAAAGGATTTTTGTTGATTAAAGGCAATTCGCCCCGCTATAAAAGAAGAAATATTCACAAGGTGAAGTTATGCTCGCATCCCCAAGAATGAAATTTATACAAACCTTTTGTTGCCTTTAGGGATAGGAGCGGGGGATTTTTAACGGTTCAAATATAAACGCTACAACTTAATAACTTATTTTCATGGCAATGAAATGCTGTACTCTATTTTTTTGCTGCTTCGTATTTTACTGTTGCAAGGCTACCGGCGTTGCCAATACGCAAACGGATGGTAATGGAATTGGTAACATTAAATCCACCAAGCTTTACAAATCTGGCGATCAAACTTCTTTTCCGGCCATTGCCTTAAACGGTAATGATGCTTTGGAACTTCATTTTGATGACCTGGATGCTGACATAAAAAATTATTATTATTCCTTTCAGCTTTGCAATTGGGATTGGTCGCCAAGTGTGTTGCATACTTTTGAATACACAAAAGGTTTTCAGAATGTGCGTATCACCAACTACCGAAATTCGTCTCTTTCCACTATAAGATATACGCATTACCAGGCTGTTGTTCCGGATCGAAATTCTTATCCAAGCCGTTCAGGCAATTATGTATTAAAAGTTTTTATTAATGGCGATACCAGCAAACTGGCTTTTAGCAAACGCTTTGTGGTTATTGATAACAAAGCTGCCGTAGCTGCGCAACTACAACAACCTTTTAATTCACAAATTTTTCGCACACACCAAAAATTACAAATTGGCATAACTACTGACAATCGCATTCAGCTTTTTGGCCCACAGGATTTAAAAGTATTGATCTTACAAAATAGCAATTGGCAAACAGCTTTAGCACTGGAAAGACCAACGATTTACAGAGGCAATTATTATGAATATAGTGATGAATCCATTACAGCCATGCCTGCCGGTAAAGAATGGCGCTGGATTGATCTGCGGAGTTACAGGTTGAAAAGTGACAGGATGGAGAATATTAATACAAGAGGCGATACCACCGAGGTGTATGTAAAGAAAGAGGGAAGCCGAAATGGGCAGATCTATGTTTATTACCGTGATGTAAATGGGCGTTATGTTATAGAAACCCTC
The DNA here is from genome assembly GCA_030860085.1 of Bacteroidota bacterium. Lineage (GTDB taxonomy): Bacteria > Bacteroidota > Bacteroidia > Chitinophagales > Chitinophagaceae > Flavisolibacter. Next base: position 4,084 of record JALZIY010000385.1, read on the forward strand.
GAAAATATTAATCCTTTCTGGCAGGGGGAATATGGTTCCGTGAATTTTACTTATCAGCCTCCGGGTAACCAGGCATTACCGGGAAATGATGTGTATATTTTTGGTGAGCTTACAAATTTTGCTGAAGATGCATCGGGTAAAATGGAGTTTAACGAAGAAAAAGGTGTGTATGAAAAAACGCTTTTTTTAAAGCAAGGTTTTTATAATTATAATTATATTACTCAACCAACAGATAAAAAAGGGTATCCTGATTTCAGTGTTACGGAGGGAAATTATTGGGGTACAGAAAATACATATACTGTCTTAGTTTATTACCGTCCGTTTGGCGCCCGTGCCGATGAACTGATTGGATACGCTGCGGCTAATTCTACTTTTTCCAGAGTGGGTTTTTAATTGAAAGATTTATGTTGCGTTTTTTTGGTTTGCATCAATATAATTTTCGATGATTATTAGGACAGAGGTGTTTCATCTTATATATTTGGTATAATTATTAAGCTAATGATTTTACTGAATTGTGTGAATGAAAATCTATTAAATTGAGGAATATCTATGAAGGAACGCAGTCGTTTTTCAGGTAAAATTTTCAATGAAGAACATAATTCAAACATTGAAGTAAAAGTGGATCTGATTGAGTACGAAGAAGCTGGTATTTATTATGTTTATAGTCCTGCATTTGATTTAGTTGGTTACGGCAAAACCGCTATTGAAGCCAGAGAAAGCTGGCAAACGGTTTTAGAAGAATATTTTAGTTATACACTTAATAAAAAGACTTTAGTTAAAGATTTAGAAAGCAGGGGTTGGACAATTAAAAAGAAAAAGAAATTTACTTCTCCTTCGCTTACATGGATGCTGCAAAACAATGATCAATTGTTGGATATATACAATAATCACAACTTCCAAAAAATTACTAAACCTGTTTTGGTTCCTCTTGCACTCGCATAAATCCCAACAATGTTTCGCTAAAAGATTTTATTCGCTTTCTTGAAGCTATGGGATGCAAACAAATTCGTCATACAAAGGGACATTATAAATACAGCCATCCAAAAGCAACAAGGCCAATTACTTTTCAAGACCACATTGACCCTGTTCCTCTTATGGTGATAAGGACAAACCTTAGAACTTTAGGATTAACACTTACTGATATACGCGAATTTAAATAGTGCTACTTGTCTTTATGCTTTCGTTTGCTACATTAATAATATCTGATCTTTCCCTGCATTGCGACTTTGGAAAATCGCAGCGTAACCGCTATGCGCAGTTGCTATGAAATACTATTGTTGAATGGAACTCTTCGCCACACTCAAGGTAAACTGTTCAACAAGATTCAAACCCCACTCAAACTCAACAAAAACTTAAACTATAAAACAGGCCATCTATCTACGGAGTATTTACCTACTTTTGCGCCTGTTTTTATGCAACCTATCAAGGAGATATTCCCGCTTTTAAGCCAGCCTCGCAAAATTGTAATTATCATGCACCAGAAGCCAGATGCAGATGCCATGGGCTCAGGGCTTGCCTTGTATCATTTTCTTTTGCAGTTTGGACATGAAGTTCAATTGATATCTCCAACCAACTGGGCACGCTGGCTCAACTGGATGCCGGGAATAGATACCGTACTCGATTATGAATTATACAAAGCAAAAAGCGATAAGATCTTGCAAAACATCGATTGGCTTTTTTGTCTTGATTTTAACCACCTGGACCGGGCTAAAACGCTTGCACCTGTATTGCAAAACTTAAATTGCATAAAAATCCTGATTGATCATCATCAGGAACCAGATTTGAAGGCTTTTAATTATGGAGTTTCCAGCACGGCCAAAAGTTCAACATGCGAAATGGTTTATGAATTTATTGTTGAATCAGGACACAGAAATAAGATCAATCCTTACATTAGTGAATGTTTGTATGCCGGTGTGGTGGCTGATACCGGGTCGTTCCGGTTTTCTTCCACACATGCAACAGTGCATCACATGGTGGCATATTTAAAAGAGCAGGGATTAGACCATGTAAAAGTTCATGAGGCACTGTTTGATAATTATCTTGAAAACCGCCTGCGCTTTTTAGGCTATGTATTGAGCCATCGTATGGAGGTGTTTTATGATCTGAATACAGCTCTGATCAGTATTCCAAAAACTGATCTGCTTCGTTATGGAATTAAAACCGGCGACACCGAAGGAATGGTTAATTATCCACTTTCTATACAAGGTATAAAACTTGTGGGCTTTGTCATTGACAGGGATGAGGAGCGAAAATGGTCGTTCCGCAGCAAAGGCTCATTTGATTGTAATACTTTTGCCCGCAATTATTTTAGTGGTGGAGGACATTTTAATGCATCGGGCGGCAGGGATAATGAAAATCTACATGAAACAGTACGCAAATTTAAAATTGCAATAAACGAAAACAAAACACTTTTACAATAAACAAAAATATGCAAGTAAAAAACATCCTCTGTGTAATGGGCATCATTTTATTAACTGCCAGTTGCAACAACGTAGATTTTCAGAAAACAAAAGGCGGTATGCCGTATAAATTGTTTGCCAGTAAAGATGGGAAAAAAATTGACTCAGGTAGTATTGTAAAAGCGCATGTGCTGCAAAAAATAAAGGACAGCGTTGTAATGAGTTCTTATACAAATATGCCCGTTTACTTTCCTGTACAACCCACCCAGGCA
>JALZIY010000394.1 GCA_030860085.1 Bacteroidota bacterium
GCTGAATACCAGCTTGCTTAATCTTACTCACCATTTCAATTCTCTTGTATGAAAAGAAGGGATTTTTTTAAGAAAACTATTCCGGCAGCTACTCTACTCCCGGCCATAGTAGATGGATATTCGGTCAAAGCCTTTACTCCAAATAGTTTATTGATGCAGGCACTGCTCAATCCTCAAATTGATACAGACCATGTATTAGTGATTGTGCAGTTAAATGGTGGTAATGATGGATTGAATATGGTGATCCCTATATCTAATTACAGCGCCTACTATAATGCAAGAACAAATATTGCCATTCCTGAAAATAAAATTTTATCCCTAAGTGGCAGTCCTGGTACAGGTTTGCACCCCGGTATGACTGGCATGCAAACACTTTTTAATGAAGGAAAATTAGCAGTAGTGCAAGCGGTTGGTTATCCGGCTCCCAATTTCTCTCATTTCAGGGCGACGGATATTTGGATGAGTGCTTCTGATAGTAACATTAATATTAACTCAGGCTGGGCAGGTCGTTACCTCAATACGGAATATCCAAATTTCCCCAATGGATATCCAAACACTACCATGGAAGATCCCGTGGCAGTACAAATTGGTTCTGTTACTTCGTTAACTTTCCAGGGGCCGAGTGTAAATATGGGTATGAGTATAACAGACCCCACAAGCTTTTACAATCTGATCAATGGTGTACAAGACCCTGCACCAAATAATCCCATGGGTCACGAGCTTAGTTATATACGCCAGGTAGCCCAGCAAACCAATCAATATGCTTTGCGATTGAAAGATGCTGCTGCTAAGGTTACATCACAATCACCTTATCCAACACCTAACTCTTTAGCTGACCAGTTAAAAATAGTTGCCCGCTTAATAAAGGGCGGACTTAAAACAAGAATGTACATGGTAAGTTATGGCGGGTTTGATACACATTCTTTACAGGCAAATGCAACCGATACTGCTACAGGAACTCATGCAAATTTATTGACGAATGTTTCAAATGCCATTAAGGCGTTTATGGATGATGTAACCCTTTTAGGAATACAAGAAAGGGTGATTGGAATGACATTTTCTGAATTTGGCCGCAGAATAAAATCTAATTCAAGTGGTGGAACTGATCATGGCGCTGCTGCCCCATTATTTCTTTTTGGAAAAAATATAAATAGCGGCGTTACCGGTGTGAACCCCACCATACCAACGGCTGTTTCAGTGAATGATAATATTCCATTTCAGTATGATTTCAGAAGTATTTATGCCTCCATTTTATCAAAATGGTTTTGTGTCGGTACAACCGATCTGGAGATGATCTTAATGAAAAATTTTCAAACCCTTGATCTTATAAAAAATGCCTCTTGTAACGCATTAGGTGTAAACGATCCACCAAATGCAGGTGATAATCTTATTTCAAATTATCCTAATCCTTTTGTTTCATCAACCACTATAAAATTTACTACGAAAGGCGGCCATACATTAATTCAAATTATTGATATGTTGGGTAGAGTGGTAAGAACACCTGTTGATAAAGATTACATACCTGGCAACTATTCCACTTTCTTTGATAGCGGTGGGCTTCCCACCGGCGTTTATTATGCACGTTTGCAAAATGGCCCAACTCAACAAGTCAAAGCAATGCTTAAGGTGAGATAATTTTCTGATTATTATTTCTTCTGCCCTTGCAGGTGTTCGCCAAAAAGAGGCACGCCGTTGTTGGTGTTTTCACCAACAACCTGATAAATACAAGAACATTATTGTAGATAGCCTCCGCTTTTTAGTCAAAGAAAAAAGAGTGATTGTATATGCTTTTGTAATTATGCCCAAATCATTTCCATCTTATTTGGCAGGTACACCATGGTCATAAAAGAGAAGAGGTACAAAGAGATTTTCTGAAATATACGGCACAGAAGATAAAATATGATCTTATAGAAAAACATCCTGAAGTTTTGAAACGTTTTGCAGTAAAGGCAAAAGACAGAAAGTATCAGTTTTGGGAGCGGAATCCGTTAAGTTTGATTTGTATAATCACAAAACTTTTATGCAGAAGTTGGAGTATATTCATTACAACTTGGTACAGGAACGGTGGCAATTAAGTACACAGCCGGAAGCGTACCAGTATTCTTCGGCAAGGTTTTATGAGACGGGTATAGATAACTCGGGCTTTCTTACTCATTATGCAGACTAGCTTCAATTCGATTGCCGGTGACAACACCGGCAACGGCGTAAATATTTCTTGTAAATATTTTATCTCTTAATTTTATTTTTCGTACATAAAAATAATTATGCAACTATGATGCAAATACTCTTACTTTGGGATTTGAAAATGTTTAGTATGCGTAAAATGATTTTGTATTTTACTCTTATTTTATCCTCGTTTTATGTTAGTGCCCAACCCAAACCCGGTATCAATTTTTCAGGAAAAGTAACTGATGCGCTTACAGGCGATCTATTGCCGGGTGCCAGTATATATTTTACAGATGCAAGGCTAGGGACGATGACTAACGGGGACGGGAATTTTATTTTACGTAAAGTTCCTTCAGGCCATCATTTAATTGAAGTATCACACGCCGGCTATAACACTATTGTAGAACATATTGACCTTTTAAAAGATACCGTAAAAGATTTTTCATTGACATCGGCAGTAATAGAAAACCAGGGTGTAACAGTTACAGGGGTTACTACTGCTACAAGTACACGAAATACACCTACACCTATTACATTGATACGGAGAACTCATTTATTACAAACGCCGTCAACCAACATTATTGATGCTTTGAGTAAACAAGCCGGCATGGCTCAAATAAGTACAGGGCCTGCCATTGCAAAGCCAGTTATACGTGGTTTGGGATATAACAGGGTTGTAGTTATAAACGATGGTGTACGGCAGGAGGGACAGCAATGGGGCGATGAACATGGGATTGAGATTGATGAATTAAGTGTAAACCGTGCGGAAATATTAAAAGGGCCTGCCTCCCTTATATATGGCAGCGATGCAATTGCGGGGGTTATAAATTTTTTAACAAGTGTACCTGTTGCAGATAAAACCATTAAAGGAAATATTTATTCGAACTATCAAACCAATAATGGTTTAGTAGGTTTGAATGGTAATCTTTCCGGAAACTATAATGGATTTAACTGGAATGCGTATGGAAGTTATAAATCAGCAAAAGATTATAAAAACAAATATGATGGCAAGGTGCTCAATTCGCGTTTTAATGAAAGAAATTTTGGTGGTTACATTGGGTTAAATAAAAGCTGGGGATATAGTCATTTGATCTTTAGCAATTTTGATCAGAACCTTGGATTAATAGAAGGCGATAGGGATGATGCAACCGGAAAATTTCTGGCAAATGCGGGTTCACCGATAGAACGCATAGCTTCAAAAAAAGATCTTGAATCAAGAAAATTATTTACACCTAACCAACACATTCAACATTACAAGCTTGCCTCAGAAAATAGTGTGCGTATTGGAAAAAACAGGTTAAAATTAAATTTTGGGTATCAAAATAATCTTCGTGAAGAGTTTGGTAATCCACTCGATCTATCTGAAACAGAATTAGCATTCGATTTAAAAACACTCAGTTATAATTTGCAGTGGCGCTTCCCTGAGAGTAAAGATTTTGAGACCACCGTTGGATTAAGCGGGATGTACCAGGCAAATAAAAATAATGGAGAAGAGGTAATTATTCCTGTGTATGATCTTTTTGATATAGGAGCTTTTTTATTTGTGCAAAAATTATTTGCGAACCTCGCTATCAGTGGTGGATTGCGGTTTGATAATCGAGCTATTGACTCAGAAGAATTTATGGAAGGGAGTGAAATAAAATTTCCATCTTTTACTAAAACGTTTTCAAATATTTCAGGGAGTGCAGGGCTTAGCTTTCATCCATCTCAAACAGTTTCCTTAAAGGCAAATGTGGCAAGAGGTTTCAGATCGCCGGCTTTATCGGAACTGGCATCAAATGGAGCCCATGAAGGGACTAACAGGTATGAATATGGTGATCAGTCTTTGGAATCAGAGAAAAGTTTTCAGTTAGATGCAGGCCTTGAGCTAAACTATAATCATTTTGATTTAACATTCAGTGGATTTCATAACCGTGTTAGCGACTTTATTTTTTACAGAAGGCTAACTAATAGAGCTGGTATGGATTCGATTGTCAACTCTGGGGGCGAAGAGTTGGGGGCATTTAAATATAGTCAGAACAACGCACGTCTTTATGGCCTTGAACTAACTACTGATTTACATCCACACCCATTTGACTGGATACATTTTCAAAATACTGTTTCGCTCATACGAGGGCGGTTTGATGAGGAAGTTGATCGCAGCAATAACCTACCAATGATACCGCCAGCCAGGTGGATCAGTGAGTTGCGCATTAACTTTAACAAAGCAAAAAGATCTTTTCGGAATTTTTATGCAAAATTAGAAATGGATAAAACTTTTAAACAAAATAAACCTTTCATTGGTTTTAATACGGAAACTTCAACTTCAGCTTATACTTTATTAAATGCCGGAGCCGGAAAAGATATATTTGTAAAAGATAGAATTATTTTTAGCCTGCATATCGCGGCAAATAATATTACAGATGAAGGCTATCAAAATCACCTAAGCAGGCTCAAATATTCAGCAGTAAACAATGTTACCGGAAGAAGAGGTGTATTTAATACGGGTAGAAATTTTTCTTTTAAATTGAATATTCCTTTATCATTTACAATTGATCGTTGATCATTAGTAGTTAGTGATTGGCTACTCACCACTCACCATTGACCATTCAAAATTCTTAAGCAGTGACTGCCGGCGTAGAGGTTATTGATTTTCTCTCACCAATCTGTTGCCGCCACATAGCATAATATAATCCTTTCTGTTCTATCAATTCATCATGCCTTCCTGTTTCAACAATCTCTCCTCTTTCCAGTACATAAATTTTATCGGCGTGCATGATAGTGGAAAGGCGGTGAGCAATGAGGATAGTTATCTGGTCATTGAAGGAAGATATATTTCGGATGGTCTTACTGATCTCTTCTTCCGTAAGGGAATCAAGAGATGAAGTAGCCTCATCAAACATTAGGAGCTTGGGGTTACGCAATAATGCTCTTGCTATACTCAAGCGTTGTTTTTCCCCGCCTGATAGTTTTAGCCCTCCTTCGCCGATCACCGTTTCTAAACCTTTATCTGCCCTGGTCAAAAGATTTTGACAGGATGCTTTGTTTAATGCTTCGTGCAGGTCTTCATCTATGGCAGAAGGATTGACGAATAGCAAATTTTCTTTTATAGTACCTGAAAATAACTGTGTATCCTGTGTAACAAAACCTATCTGGTTACGCAAATCTTCAAAATTGATATTGTTTTCATCAATACCGTTATAAAAAATATTTCCTTCATTTGGACGATATAGCCCCACTAACAATTTCATCAACGTAGTTTTTCCAGATCCCGAAGGACCAACAAAAGCTATGGTTTCACCCTTAGTTACTTTAAAGCTGATATTATCAATTGCTTTGTGTGTAGCTGTTTGGTGTTTAAATGCAACCTCATCAAATTCTAATTTTTCTATCTCACCTAAATGCTGAGGTTTAGCTGGCTGCGCTTCCGGCGCTTTTTTCATCAGGTTTTGAAAATTGTTCAATGATGCTTCAGCTTCGCGATAGCTTAAAATAATATTACCAATTTCCTGCAAAGGCCCGAAAATGAAAAATGAATAGATCTGCATGGTTACTAATTGCCCTGCATCCATTTGGTTTTTAAAAATGAGCCACATCAATAAAAAAAGAATGACCTGCCTGAGTGTATTTACAAACGTGCCTTGTATAAAACCAATGCTACGGATACGTTTTACTTTCGTCAGCTCAAGTCCAAGTATCTTATAAGTGTTTTTATTTAACCGGCCTACTTCCTGCTCTGTTAAACCAAGGCTTTTTACTAATTCTATATTTCGTAGAGATTCAGTAGTAGAACCGGCAAGTGCAGTTGTTTGAGAAACAATTACTTTTTGAATCGTTTTAATTTTTTGACTTAGTTTGTTTGAAATAAACATTAATATAGCAATGCCTCCAAAATAAACAATGGGTAACATGGAAGAAATGCTTGCAGCAAAAACAGCAACGATCACTACTCCAACAATTACTGTAAATAAAATATTTACAAAATTGCTGATAAATTTTTCAGTATCCGTTCTTACTTTTTGCAATATGCTTAAAGTTTCTCCACTGCGCTGATCTTCAAATTCACTGTAGGGTAATTTCATAGCGTGCTGCAAGCCATCAGTAAAAACTTTTGCCCCAAATTTTTGGACTACCACACTTAAAAAATAATCCTGGAAATTTTTAGCAATGCGGCTCACCATCGCTACACCAATGGACGCCAACAATAAGGCAACTACGCCATAAGGCTTATCAAAAGAGAAAAAGAATTTATCAAAAGAGTATTTAGTTGCATTTTGGTCAAAGTCAGTAGCCAGGCGTACGAGTGAGCCGAAAATAATTGGATCCATAAGGGAAAAACCAATATTGACTGCTGCGAGAAACAGGACTAATAAAACTAAGAGTTTGTAGGGTTTTAAGTAGTGGAGTAAAATCTTCATAGCTGATGATTGCTTGTTCTAAAATTTCTTTTCATATTGTTTGATAGACCAACCGATACCCTTTATATTCCTAAACCATTTTTTATAAAAAGGTAAAGTATAATATTCCTCTTTATCTTTTAAGATTTGTTGCGCATCAAAATAATGAGCTGCTTTTATTAAGTTAGGAACGCTCTCTTCTTCGTTTTTTGTAAAAAAAGCATATAATAATTTTCTAAACTCGGGTAGATTTTTATAGTCACTGAAAAACGATCCAGCATTTTTTATCTCCGGAAAATTTACATCATGTGCAATAACATTTTGTGCTATTCCCTCCCTTATTATCTTTTGTAAATTTTTTTTGTTGCTGTTGCTTAATCCAATAACCAAGTTGCGTAGTAATGGTTCTTTTTTTGCATCTTCTTCGTATAAATAAATCTTTCCATTCGAAAGGTCATTAAATAAAATTTCAAGTGGTTTTACAGGATAGGTATCCGTATCACAAAACAAAAAATTCCCCTCGTATTCAACTAATGCATTACTTATCGTTTCAAATTTTGGCGTAGCCATTGGCGGCTTCATTTCAAAATGTTCGAAGAAGGATGAAAACGCTTCGAACATAGCAGGCCTGTCAGTGTAAATAATAATAGAAGTAGTGTGCGGTGTTTTTAGATTATACAGCGATAAATATTTTATCAGTGCATACTTGCATTCGTTTATTTGGTCTAAACTTCCGGTAGCCTGGTACAAAAGATAATTCTGCATGAAGATCGTAAAGTTACAAACTTAGTGCCTTGATGTTTTTTACGGCAAATTGTTGCTAACCAGCCCACCCTTCCCTGTCAAGGCTTCTATATTGAATAGCTTCTGCTAAATGTTCTATTTTAATTTCTTCACTTTGTGACAGATCTGCAATAGTCCTGGAAACTTTTAAAATGCGATCGTAAGCTCTTGCAGATAGATTTAATTTTTCCATAGCCGTTTTTAAAAGGTTATGACCGGAGGTGGAAATCACACAATAATCTTTCAACATTTTGCTGCTGATCTGTGCATTGCAATAAATGCCTGCATGTCCTTCATAACGCTTTGCCTGTATTTCTCTCGCAATAATAACTTTGTCCCTGATAGAAGCTGATGTTTCTCCTTTTTTTGTTCCCGTAAGTTCACTAAAAGCCACCGGTGTTACTTCTACATGCAAATCAATACGATCGAGTAACGGACCTGAAATCTTATTTAAATATTTTTGAACAGTACCAGGCGGACAGGTGCATTCCCTTTCCGGATGATTATAATATCCACACGGGCAAGGGTTCATAGAGGCGATCAACATAAAACTAGCAGGGAAATCAACAGCTACCTTAGCACGTGAAATGGTCACCCGCCTTTCTTCCATTGGTTGACGCATTACTTCTAAAACGGTTCTTTTAAATTCAGGCAGTTCATCCAAAAATAATACGCCATTATGCGCTAATGATATTTCGCCAGGTTGTGGTATGCCACCTCCACCTACAAGGGCAACATCGGAAATAGTATGATGGGGTGAACGAAATGGTCGTTTCGAAATAAGGGTTGAATTTTCCGGCAGCTTTCCTGCAACCGAATGAATTTTAGTAGTCTCCAATGCCTCTTGCAAACTAAGTGGTGGCAGTATAGTGGGTAATCTTTTCGCTAACATGGTTTTACCCGCGCCTGGAGGTCCAATCAATATCGCATTATGTCCACCTGCTGCTGCAATTTCTAAAGCTCGCTTAATATTTTCCTGGCCTTTTACATCTGTAAAATCAATTTCAAAATCATATTGCGAATGAAAGAACTCCTCCCGTGTATCAATTTTTACCGGCATGAGATTTTTACCGCCACTTTCAAAAAATTTGATGACATCATTCATATGTTCAACGCCAAAAACATCTAAATTATTTACCATTCCCGCTTCCCGTGCATTGGTTGTGGGCACAAACAAACCTTTAAAGCCTTCTTTCCTAGCCTGTATGGCAATGGGTAATGCCCCTTTTATTCCTCGAACTGTACCATCGAGGCTTAGTTCGCCCATTATTACATATTTATCTATTTCTTCAAGATTTTTTATTTGCTCTGATGCTGCCAATACACCAATGGCGATAGGCAGGTCAAATGCAGTTCCGCTTTTTTTAATATCGGCAGGCGCCAGGTTAACCACAATTCTAGTGCGGGGCATTATGAATTTATTGGTCTTAATGGCGCTTTCAACCCTTTGCATACTTTCTTTTACTGCATTATCGGGTAAACCCACAATCAAACAGTCTTTACCGGTTGCCATCCAGTTTACTTCCACAGTAATAGAAATGGCCTCCACTCCATAAACAGCACTACCGTAAGTCTTCACCAACATAAGCAGTCATTTCTTTCGGTTGAAAGTAGAATAAAAACAGCATTAAGTCATCAGCACTAAGTTCCCGGCAAAACTTTTGCATAAGTAAGCAAAACATAATTATGAAAAGGTTTAATTATTTGGTGATTTTTTTACTGGCAATGTTAATGACACTTTCTTCCTGTGAATTGGTAGGAGATATTCTTGAAGTAGGCGTTTGGCTTGGGGTACTTATAGCTGCTGCAGTAGTAGGGTTAATAATATGGATAATAAGTAAGTTCCGCAGATAATTAATGCACTACCTGCAATAAAACAACTTTGCCGTCCATTGTGGCTGCCAAAATATGCAGGTCGTCTATAACATTTAAGGTGTTGACCATTGAATTGTCGATTTTGTAGGCCCAATTTATTCGTGGATTTGGTAAAAGAGAAAGAGCATACACCACACCATTTTTAGTTCCAAAAAATAAGTTTCCATTTTTTTCTATTAGCATAGAGGGGGTATGTTCGTAACCAAATCCTGCGAAAAATTTCCATGCAGTCTCAGCTTTTACTTTGTTAGTATAAAAAGCTACAATAGTGTCTTGCATAGTTTTACCATAGATCATTTTTCCATCTTCAGAAATGCCAATAGATTCCCGTACAGTGGATTGGTTTGTACGCCAAAGGGTTTGACCGCTTTTTATATCAATTGCAGATAGGTACCTGTCAGGAGCTACAATATAAACGACATCATCATGCACCACCGGAATGCAGGCTGCCGGCGAATAGTTAATAACAGGAGAGCCATTGTTCCATTTCCATAAAAATTTGCCGTTCGATTTATTCAAAGCGTATAAGTTGCGGTCCCATGCACCAAAAATGATTGTTTCGTTGTACACAACGGGTTTGCTTGTAACAGGACCACCCAAACCGCAAAAGCGCCAAATGGGTTTACCACTCGAAAGTTCAATAGCCTGGAAACAACTATCGCTTCCGCCAATGTAAACGGTTTCATTTTGAATAAAAGGCGATCCTAATACAGAAGCGCCGGTTTTTAATTTCCATTGGATTTTTCCTTTATCATTAAGGCAATAAACCAATCCATCTGCAGATCCAAATACAATTTTTTCTGTCGAAAATGCCGGAGAAGAAAAAATAGGGCCACCGGTTTGAAAACGCCATTTTCTTTTTCCATTTTTTAATGATAAGGCTTCCACTAAACCGTTTTGATTGCCAAATACAACCAGGTCATTAACGATATCAGGAGTAGAAATAACATTGGCTGATGAACTGTACATCCATGTTGCACTAACCTGCGGGTATTGTTGATTGATAGAAAACCCCGGACGTGGAAATTTTTTAGAAAGATCGTATTGCTGCTTTTTATACTGAACTTTTGTCCAAAGCCTTTCTGTTTTTGATATAGGCTTACGTTCTGTAAACAGAAAAGAATCAGTTCTGACATCTACCAGGTTATATCCGCCTTCCACAGCTTTTGCACGCAAATTAGAACGACCCATGATCGCAGGAATACCTTCGGCTTGCACAAGGCGATTATTATGCCCGTGTCCACAAAGAGCCAGCACTGTATTCTTTTTCTTAAGCAGGTCAATCACTTCATACCAATTATCTAAGCCATTATCAAGGGGATAATGATTCAAAAAAATAACGGGTTCTGTTGAAGAGATTTTTTTTAATTCTTTAGCCAGCCAGTTGACAGCGTAACGCGGTACATGTCCATCACTCATGCGTACATAAGGTCCGGAAGCACAGCCTAAAAAATGGATTCCATTATAATTAAAATGAAACTTTTCATCACCGAATATTTTTGTAAAGCTCAACCCGCCGCTTTCACTCCACCCGGTATCGTGATTGCCTGGAATAATATAATAGGGCACATCGAGGCTATCTAAAATTTGTTTTGCCAATTTTATTTCCTCATCGGTTCCCAATTCTGTTATATCTCCTGTAATCACTACAAAAGCTACATCATTCATGCTGTTGATGTCAGCCACCGTCCGCCGCAGGTCTTCTTCTGCGGCTCCATTTGGTGAGCCAATATGTGTATCGCTGATAAAAGCAAACCGGAAAGGTTTTGTTTGTGCAGATAATATAAATACACAAAACAACAGAACCAATAGAAATCCTTGTTTCATACCAGCAAATTACTCATAGTCTTTGAAACATTATTTAGGGTGCATTTCAAATTTTCGCCGGTTGGTGGGGACACCAACCGGGGCGGCCCGCCGTGGGCAGTGTCCCCATCGCCCGAAATAATAAATTACTTATTAGTATTTTAAATTTTATTGAGAGAATTAAATAAAAATTGATTCGTACTTTAAGTAAAAATTAACCGCCATGCAAATGCCTGTACATGCCATTAACTGGTTTGAAATCCCTGTATCTGATTTTGACCGGGCTAAAAAGTTTTACGAAGCCATTTTTGAATATGAAATGCCTGAAAACCAGATGGGGCCTGCCCGCATGGGCTTTTTGCTTTATGATTTTAAGAGCGGAGGCAGGGGAGGAGCTATTGTTCATAACCCGGATTTTTATACACCTTCAAAGAATGGCTCATTAATTTATTTGAACTGTGAACCAGACTTGCATCTTGTGTTAGAAAAAGTAGAAGAAGCCGGAGGAAAAATTACCAAACAAAAAGAAGAGGTAGGGCCGAACCTCGGCTTTTGGGCATTGATAGAGGATACAGAAGGAAACAGGGTGGCCTTGCATTCGATGAAATAGGCTTGTTACATTGATGGGTGTTTAATAGTTGAACATTGAAAATTGAGCATTTAACATTATCACTTCAGCCTTCATTATTCCCCGTCCGACCGAGTCATCCGGGCGGGCTTGTTCCTTGTTCAATATTCTTGATTATCTTAATTCCTTGTTGCATCGCTCTACCATACAACTCTTACGATTTCATTTTTCTTTTTTTTTGCTACCTGTTTATTTATTTGCATTAAGCCAGGTAACAAGCATTAGCTGGCATACAGCTTTTTTTGTTTTCCTGATTTTGCACCTGCTGGTTTATCCATCCAGTAATGGTTATAACTCGTATATGGATAAAGATGAAACGCCCATTGGTGGGTTATCTAAGCCTTTGCAACCGACGAAACAATTGTTTACAATTACTGTGGTGATGGACGTGTTAGCGATTGTACTTTCTGTTTTTATCTCAACTGTTTTTGCGGCTGGTGTTGTCATTTACATTTTGGTTTCAAGATCTTATAGTTATCGCGGAATAAGGATAAAAAGATTTCCTATTACCGGCTTTTTAGCTGTTTTTATTTTCCAGGGAGCTTTAATTTTTTTTATTACCTACCATGCCTGTTCTATTGATAAAACATCGACTGTTCCATCCTTGCCTTTGATCATTTCAAGTTTGTTGATTGGCGCTCTTTACCCGTTGACACAGATTTACCAGCATGAAGCGGATATAAACGATGGTGTAAAAACCTTGAGCTACGTACTGGGTAAAAAAGGGACATTCATTTTCAGCATGTGCCTTTTTTTATTGGCAACAGTATTGATGTATTTGTTGTTCGAGCAAAGTAATTTGAACTATTTTTATTTGTACCTGTTGGTTTTATTGCCAACGGTATTATTTTTTCTGTACTGGATATATAAAGTTTGGATGAGCGATGCAGCAGCGGATTTTAAACATAGCCTTTTAATGAATATTTTATCCACTTTATGCACAAGTATTTTTTTTACAACACTTATTATTCTTAACCATTGAGTAAAATTATTGCCATAGGTACAGCAGTCCCTGCATACAGACATCAACAAATGGATATTTTACACTTCATGCAGCAGGTATATGCACCGACGGAGGCCGAAAAAAGAAAGATGCGGTTTCTTTACCAAAATAGTGGTATTAAGCAACGGTATTCGGTGATTGCAGACTACAGCCGTGCCATACAGGAATGGAAATTTTATCCGCAAACAGAGGGGCTTGAACCCTTTCCTTCATTAGAACAGCGGATGGCTGTTTATAATAAAAAGGCTCCTCTTCTTTCAGTAGATGCTGCACGAAATTGTCTTGATAATATTCTTCATCACAAAGAAGTTACTCATTTAATAACAGTGAGCTGCACCGGGATGAGTGCACCGGGACTTGACTTGCAAATGGTGGAATTGATGGACCTGGATAAAACTATCTTTCGCACGTCCGTAAATTTTATGGGTTGTTATGCTGCTATACATGCTATGAAAATTGCTGATGCTATCTGTAAGTCAGATGCAAAAGCAAAAGTATTGATTGTGTGTACCGAGCTTTGTACACTGCATTTTCAACATGAGGGAACAATGGATAACATAGCTTCTTCTCTATTGTTTGGCGATGGAAGTGCAGCCATTTTAATGACTAGCGAGAAAAATAATTTAAAAGGGATACATGTAGATGGTTTTCACAGTGAGGTTATTCCAAAAGGTAAACGTGATATGGCATGGGAAATCTCTTCTTCCGGTTTCTTAATGACGTTGAGTGGGTATATACCTGATTTAATTGAAGAAGATTTTGCTAATGTGGTAGAACGATCTATGAAAAAAGAAAAACTAAACGTAAGCGACATTACTCATTGGTGTATTCATCCGGGAGGCAGACGGATTTTAGAGGCAATACAAAAAAGCCTTTCTATTGAAAAAGAAAAATTGCATTTTTCTTATGATGTTTTGCATGAATATGGGAATCTTTCTTCTGCAGCTATTTTATTTGTATTGAAAAATATAATGCACCAAAAAAAACGTATCAAAAAACTTTTTGGTGCCGCTTTTGGCCCTGGTTTAACAGTTGAAACGTTTACAGCACATACATAAATGCCTTCTTTTAACCAACGTTCGTATAAAAAAGAATTATTAGACGGAGATACGATTTCCTTTGCTGATATTAAGCAAAATATGCGGGAGCTTGATAGTATCAATCATTTATTAGGCGGTCATCAAATTACCCTGGATGGAATAAAAACTTTAATAAAAGAATGCAACGAACAAAAAGTATGGCGTATTGTGGAAATAGGATGCGGTGGGGGTGACAATTTGCGGGTTATAAAAAACTGGGCTGCAAAAAAAAATCTTGCAATTGAATTAACAGGCATTGATATAAATGAAGAGTGTATTGCTTATGCAAAAAGCCTTTCAGCAAATGCTGGCATTTATTTTATTTGTTCTGATTATAGAAATGTAGGATTTGTTAAAAAACCACACATCATTTTTTCATCCCTTTTTTGTCATCATTTTACAGATGAAGCATTAGTTTACATGTTAAGGTGGTTGCAACAAAATAGTTTGACCGGGTTTTTTATTAATGACCTGCACCGGCATCCAATTGCCTATTATTCTATAAAATTATTTACCCGGCTGTTTTCGAAAAGCTACCTGGTAAAAAATGATGCACCTCTTTCTGTACAGCGCTCATTTAAAAGAAAGGATTTAGAAAGGCTTTTTTTAGCAGCGGGCATTTCTAATTTTAGCATCGAGTGGAAATGGGCTTTCAGGTGGCTGGTAACCTGTTATACATAATGCAAAACATGTCTGCCAAATATGATGTGGCTATTATTGGTGGCGGCCTGGCAGGGTTATCTGCAGCCATACAATTACGCAAGGCGGGTTATAGTGTAGTGTTGTTTGAGAAAGAAAAATTCCCATTTCATAAAGTATGTGGTGAATATATTAGTCTGGAATCGTGGAATTTTTTACAAGAATTAGGATTACCCTTAAATAAAATGGATTTGCCAATCATTGATACGCTACATCTTACCGCTCCTGATGGACAATCTTTTTTTACAAAATTACCATTGGGCGGCTTTGGAATAAGCCGCTTTCTTTTGGATGAAAGTTTGGCAAAAATTGCTATAAGACATGGCGTTATATTAGTTGAAGAAACCAAGGTGGAGGATATTGAATTTAATAGTGAGTTTATCATACAATACATTTCTAAAAATAGCAGTAATAGTGAATCAATAAATTCAAAGGTTTGTTTAGCTGCATACGGAAAACGCAGTAACCTGGATGTAAAATGGAAGCGTTCATTTTTGAAGCATCAAAATAAGAAATTAGATAATTACGTTGGGATCAAATATCATGTGCAAACTGATCGGAAAGAAAATATTATTGGTCTTCATAATTTCAACAATGGTTATTGCGGTATTTCAAAAATAGAAGACAATAAATATTGTCTGTGTTATATGACCAATGCCCAGAACCTTAAAAAATCTAATAATAGTATCGAACAACTGGAGGAAGAAATCCTATATCGAAACCCGGTATTAAGGAAAATAATGAGCAATTGCAAAATAATTGAAGACTTCCCAATAGCCATTTCACAAATAAATTTTAATAAAAAAAGCCAAATAGAAAATCATGTTTTGATGTTAGGAGATTCAGCAGGAATGATTACCCCATTGTGTGGTAATGGGATGAGTATGGCATTAAATAGCAGCAAAATTGCGGTGAGACTTGTAATTAATTATTTAAACAATAAAATTTCTATGTCAGAACTTGAAAAAGCTTATCAGGAACAATGGTTAGAAGCATTTGCTGGCCGGTTACAAACAGGAAGGCTGTTGCAACAGTTTTTTGGTAAATCTTTTCTGACAAATACATTTGTAAGGCTTTTTAGAACCTTTCCTTTTTTGGCTGCCTCAGTAATAAAAAAAACACATGGAAAACCTTTTTAAGGCATAGCCTTTGTACCTTTTTAGGAAAGATTTGGCTATGATAAAAAGTAAAAAAACAATGGTTCTTGGAGCATCCGCTAATCCTTCACGCTATAGCTACCTCGCTGTAAAAAAACTTACATCACATCATCATCCTGTCGTAGCCATCGGGAAAAGGAAAGGAAAAGTAGGAGAGGTGAATATTGAAACAGATCATCTCCCTGTTTCAGATGTCGATACTATAACGCTCTATTTAAACCCAACGAATCAGCAGCAATATTATGATTACATAATCAATCTAAAACCGAAACGAATTATTTTTAACCCCGGTACAGAAAACGAATTTCTTATTAAAAAGGCGAAGGAGAAAGATATTGAAACTGTTATTGGTTGCACTCTTGTTATGTTAAGTATCGGGAATTATTAAGCCTGCTGAAAATAGTTATTTTACTATTTCTCTTTTCGGCTTTCTACTATTACAAAACGCAATTCCACTTAATCTTTAAAATTTCCTTTCAAAAAGTTTTGAAGATTTTTTTTTATTTACAAATATTGTAATACGCGACTATGGAAAATCATGTTCTGTAAAGAACTGCAAGTTGTAATCCACTATCCTAATTGATC
Organism: Bacteroidota bacterium; assembly: GCA_030860085.1. GTDB lineage: Bacteria > Bacteroidota > Bacteroidia > Chitinophagales > Chitinophagaceae > Flavisolibacter. Next base: position 16,158 of record JALZIY010000394.1, read on the forward strand.
ATCCAATGAAAAAAATAAAATCCGCAACAATTTGCCTATTGCTAAGTATTTGCTGTATTGGGGCTGTTGCGCAAATTCATCCGTCAACTAAGGCCGATTACGAAAAACCTGCAATGTTTTCAGATCTTCCGGAAAAACTTAATTTGAACATCCCATCATTAGAGGCTATGCTTGATTTATCTGCAGGACAGAGCATTCAGGTTCCTCTAGGCCGTTCTTTCATCTTAAAGGGAGTTATTATATCAAAATCAGATGCTAATGACCTGAATGTAAAATCTGTTGTAATAAAATCAAATAATCGTAAGGGAGCAACTCTTACATTTACGCGTAGCCGTAAAGAAGATGGTAGCTTTTCATACTTAGGCAGAATGCTTAGTTACAATCATAACGATGCATATGAAATAATATTTGAAAACGGTCAATACTTTTTAACAAAGAAAAAATTACTTGATATTATTAATGAATAGAATTTTATAGAACAACGTCCAATCCAATTCCTAATCCTATCAATCCCTATCCTCATATGAAAAACCTTTATATAACTGTGTCCCTTGCACTGTTATTATTGGTGTCCTCTAACACCATTGCCCAGGTTCCTGTATTCAGTAGTTTTCCATCTGCACAAGCAGTTTTGCTTTTAGACTTTGACGGACATATTGTAAATGGTACGAGTTGGAATGCCAACGGACCAATCGATTGTGGACCTTCTAATTTAAATAATACACAGATAACAGAAGTGTATAATCGTGTGGCAGAAGATTATCGTCCCTTTAATATTAATGTAACCACAGATGAAGCAAAATATTTAGCAGCACCTGCTGCAAAAAGAATGCGGGCTATTCTAACTATCAGCAATAGCTGGTATGGTAGCAATGCAGGCGGTGTGGCTTATATTAATTCGTTTACCTGGGGTGATAATACACCTTGTTTTATTTTTACTTCGCTCCTCAATTACAACATAAAGAATATTTCTGAGGCAACTGCACACGAATTGGGACATACCTTGGGCTTACGTCACCAGTCTTCCTATGATCCAAATTGTTTGAAAACTGCTGAATATAATTCCGGAGTAGGTAGCGGAAAATTCGGCTGGGCACCTATTATGGGAGTTGCGTATTATAAAAATTCCACTACCTGGTATAATGGGCCGAATCCCTATGGCTGTACCAATGTACAATCCGATGTTGATATTATCACCAACGCTAACAACGGAATTATTTTTCGGGCTGATGATTTTGACGAAACTTTTAAAGATGCCACCAGTCAGTCTTTTTCAGATAACAAGTTCGTAACTACCGGAACTATTACCACTTCCACCGACAAGGATATGTTTAAATTTACAATGGCTACACGGCAAAAATTAATAATGGATGCTGTCCCCGCCAGTGTCGGTACAGGCGATGCAGGCTCCAACCTGGATATTCAGGTCCAGTTATATAACACATCTAAAACTTTGATTGGCACTTATAATCCTGCGGCTACTTTAAGCGCATCGATTGATACCGTCTTAGATGCGGGAGTCTATTATTTTTTAGTTGATGGCGTTGCTAATGAATTTACACCCGAGTACGGAAGCCTTGGCTCTTATTCAATAGAAACATCTCAAAGCCCTCTGGTTGCCCTGCCTCTCCATAAATTTGCATTAAAAGGAACCACAGTCAATGCTCTGCACAATCTAAGCTGGTTAATTGAAGCGGATGAAACGGTTGTAAAACAGGTTTTAGAAGTTTCAAAGGATGGACGTCATTTTAGTGCGGTTACAGAACCCAGCAACACTGAAAGAAGCTATCAATACAATCCGAATGAAAGGGGCGCCTTGCAATACCGGGTGAATGTAACCTTTGACAATGGACGTCAATATTATTCAAATGTGATTGCTCTGCGCAGTAATGCTTCTATAAGTAAACCACAATTGTTTACAAATATTATCAGGAACAATGCATTAATGATAAACAGCCCTGCCGGATATTCATATATAATTGCTGATTACAATGGGAGAATGGTTGCAAAAGGAATGATTACACAAGGTGCCTCTACTATTAAGATTAATGATATAAGTAGTGGCGTTTACTTTATACATTTTACAAATGGTCAAACTCAAAATGTAGAGAAATTTGTAAAAGAATAATATTACCATAATCCATACCCACTTGGTAACTCAAGAGGTTTTCCTTAATTTAGGAAAACCTCTTTTTTATGCGATGGAGAAAATTCAATGGTGAAACAATTGTTCTTCCTATTTATGAGGCGGTGGAAATTGCTATAAAAAGAGAAGTAGCTGCCGGGTTTAGATTAAAAGTTTGTATTGGTACAGATTCTCAGGTAAAGGGAAAAGAAACTGAATTTGCAACAGTAATTGTTTTTTTACGTGAGGGCCATGGCGGCTTTATGTTCATCCATAACGACAAAACTTTTCATCAGCATACTATAAAAGAACGGATGCTGGTGGAAGTAGCTAAGAGCATAGAGATTGCATATGAATTGTGCAATCTTTTTACTTTATATAATGTGGATATGGAAGTGCATGCCGATATAAATACCAATCCTAATTTTAAAAGTAATGATGCCTTGAAAGAAGCAATGGGATATATTCTGGGAATGGGTTTTGCTTTTAAGGCCAAGCCGGAAGCCTTTGCCAGCAGCAGTTGTGCAAATAAAGTAGTAAGTTAAAAATTAATTATTGGCAGAGAAAGCTCACTGCTCTTTTCTGAATTTGTTTTGGCAAGAATTTTTTTTCCCGCTTCTACTACGGTTGAATAAAATTGAGAAAGCTTTTTACTGTCACGGTGTGCAAAAGAAAAGGTAATTAGGACCAAAACAAACAGTACGATTACTATATTTTTTTCATGGGTAACTCTTTTCATAAATGCTTAAATCAGGCTGTTAAGATAAGTGATAATTAAAAATAATACTACGTTTAACAAGGTTTAATTTATTTTTTATCATTCAATGTTTTGATATAAGATAATACTTGTTTTACTCCTGTTCGTTTAACCGCTGACGTTACAAAATGAGGAGGTAATTCTTCCCATCGTTCTTTCAGCGCTTCCATAAATTGTTTTACATTAGCAGAAGCCTCACGCTGCGTGCTTTTATCGGCCTTTGTAAATACTAGTGAAAAAGGTATTTGCCATTCCCCTAACTGGTTTATAAATTTCAAATCAATTTCCTGCGGCTTGTGGCGGCTGTCAATCAAGGCAAAAAGAGTTATAAGGTTTTCCCTTTTACGTATGTATTCTTCAATCATTTTTTGCCAGCTTTTCCTTTGTGTTTGTGATCGTTTGGCAAAGCCATAGCCCGGCAGATCAACCAGATACCATTCTTTTTTATCATTCGATGTAATATTGAAATGATTGATCAGTTGTGTTTTACCAGGCGATCGGGACACTTTGGCCAGCTCTTTTTTATTCGTCAAGGCATTGATGAGAGATGATTTGCCTACATTACTCCGGCCAATAAAAGCATACTCATGGCGATCTGATTTGGGGCAATTATCAACAGAAGGGCTGCTGATCAAATAAGCGGCCTGGGTAATTTCCATGGCTGCAAAGATAATGGGAGAGTTAGAAGAAAGTTTTCAGTTTGCGGTTTACAGTGGTTGCCGATTTCTGATTTTTGATTAGCTAGTAATGAAAAAATTATACTTACATCCTAAACAATTCCATTAATCCGCGATTAACTTTGCCGGCTCATGACGGATTTTCCCCACGATCAGATCAAACCTTTTGCAGATGCCGCAGGAAAAAAAGAACAGGTGAGCGAAATGTTTGATGACATTGCACTTAGGTATGATTTTATGAACCGGTTTTTGAGTGCGGGTATAGATGTATCGTGGAGAAAAAAAGCAATCAATGTTTTTAAAGAGGATGCGCCACAGCAATTATTAGATGTTGCTACCGGTACTGCTGATATGGCCATATTGGCAGCTAAATTATTGAAGCCGCAAAAAATAACGGGCATTGATATTTCTCAAAAAATGCTGGAAATAGGACGGCAAAAACTAATAAAAGAAGGTTTAGAAAGCAAGATTGAGTTGTTGAGCGG
>JALZIY010000403.1 GCA_030860085.1 Bacteroidota bacterium
GCACTTTCCATTAAATATACAGTTCAAAAGCCAATAAAGTTTATTAGCAGCGGGGAAAAATTAGATACGCTGGATGTATTTTATCCTGAGCGAATGGCGCAACGTATTTTGGGTATGGGAGATATCACTTCTCTTGTTGAAAAAGCCCAGGAACAATTTGATGAAGTTGAGGCACGGCGGTTGGAAAAGAAAATGCGCAAAAATCAGTTTGATTTTGCAGATTTTAAGCAACAACTGGAGCAGATTAAAAAAATGGGAAATATTAAGGATCTGATGGCCATGATACCTGGGGTTGGCAAGGCCATAAAAGATATTGATATAAGCGATGACGCATTTAAGGGAATTGAAGCCATCATCAACTCAATGACCCCATTTGAACGCGGGAATCCCGATGAAATTGACGGCAGTCGTAAAAAACGAATTGCTAAAGGAAGCGGAAAAGATATAGCTGAAGTAAATGCCTTTATGAAACAATTTGACCAGATGCGGGAAATGATGAAAAGCATGAATAAAATGCCAATGGGCAGAATGATGCCGGGATTAGGAAAAAGATAATCCATTAAATTGTTTAATAAAATCTTAATTAAGTTTAATGTTTAAACATTGAGGAAAAAGTCTTATTATCTTTATCAGCTATAACCAACAAAAAATATTTTATCAATGACAAAATCAATTTTTTTTGCTTCAATTGTAGCGGCAACAGTGGCCTTTACTTCTTGTTCTGATGTTCCAAAAGGCGACCAGGCTACCATCTCAGAAACTCAAACGGTGGCATCAACAACCGGCCAGACATTTATATTAGACACAACCGAATCACGGATACGCTTTACCGGAAATGGTGTAGGAAAAAATCACCCGGGAACTTTTCGCCTTTCTTCCGGTTCTATAGCGCTAACGGGTAATCAATTAACTGGTGGTACTTTTAACATTGATATTACTTCTTTACAGGTAGAAGAGCAGGGAGAAATGTTTCAATCTAAACTAAAACCTCACTTGCTAAGTGGCGATTTTTTTGATGCAGGTAAATTTGGTACTGCAAAATTTGAGATCACTAAAGTAGAGCCTTATACTGCCAGTGGAACGGATACCTCTATTGTAGATGGTGCTAATTTTTCCATTAGCGGTAATCTAACCTTAAAAGAAGATACAAAGAATATCACTTTTCCTGCAAAAGTTGATCTTGATAACAACACCTTGAAAGCAAAGGCCAACTTCAACATTGACCGCACGCAATGGAAAATGAACTATGGCAACGACAAAACTTTAGGCGATAAGTTTATATCCGAAACTGTGAATATTGAATTAGATCTACAGGCGAAGAAGCAATAATATCTGTCAATGGCGGTTCTGATCTGAATTAATTGAAAATAGAATCGTCATTTTCTTAAATGGGTTGCCATTATTCAATGGAATGACCGGCTATCCAAAGCCTAAAAGAATTCAAAAACTTTATCTCAGTATAATTGGGCAGTTAGGCTTCAATTCTTATATTCGCAATCCTTAGTAATTTTATTTATTCACCGCATTTAAATTTCTATTTAAGATGCCAGTTAAAATCCGTTTACAAAGACACGGGTCTAAAAAGAGACCCTTCTACTTTATCGTGGTTGCCGATGGCCGCAGCCCTCGCGATGGTAAATTCATTCAAAAATTAGGTACTTACAATCCGCTAACCATGCCGGCGACAATCCAATTGGATCGTCAACGTGCATTGGATTGGCTGAGCAAAGGTGCCCAACCCACCGACACTGTGCGTCGTCTTTTGTCATTTAAAGGAGTATTATACCTTAAGCATTTGCTGCGTGGTGTAACACTTGGTTTATTTGATGATGCTACAGCTATGGACAAGTTTCAAAAATGGCATAGCGAGCATGAAGCTGAATTTAAAAAGAAGCAGGAAACAGCCATGAGAGAAAGAAGAACCAGGAGAAACCCTCCGTATCGCAGACCTGAAGGACGTCCTGAACGCCGCCAGGAAAACGAAGGCACCCAAGGTTAATTCGCTTAACTTAAAAGATTAATCCCGCTATATGGCGGGATTTTTTTTAGCCGGTGACATTTAACCGGTGATTCAAAATGATGTAAATGATTTTTTTAAAATGTTATTCACGTATAATATAAAGCTGAATTTTGTTACCAGCAGCGTATCTGTATTAAACTTTTGTGGTGTCACTCCCTTGTACGGCAACAATTAATTCAGCATTCTGCATGTATCATTCCTCATTATACGCAACTTATAAACAAATGCTCACTTCGTTTTCAAAAACTACCAACGACCCAATCATCACCAACGACAACCGGCCAAAGTCTCATCTACCATCTGTCATCTGCCAACTTATCTTTACCTTATTTTCCCATGACAGAATATTTTAAAATAGGAAAGATCGTTGCCAGCTTTGGTTTAAAAGGAGAGGTAATTCTGAAACATAATTTAGGAAAGAAAACATCGCTTAAAGGTTTGCAAACTATTTTTATAGAAGAAAGAAAGCAGAGCTTCTTACCCTGGTTTATTGAAAGCGCTAAAATTAAAAATGAGGAGGAAATTTATTTAAAACTCCAGGGAATAGACGTTCGTGAGCAAGCCATTCCACTTGTGCAAAAAGAAATATGGATACCGGAAAGCGATTTCAAAAAATTTTCAGCTACGTCTTCCCCCATCAATTTGTTAGGCTACCAAATAGTAGAAAATGAAAAAATATTGGGCAAAATACTGGAGGTGATAGAACAGCCCCATCAGCTTCTTTGCCGTATAGAGATGGAAGAAAAAGAAGTGCTGGTTCCCCTGCACGAAGACACCATAAAAAAAATTGACAGTAAAAATCGCCGGGTTATTGTTGAACTACCTGAAGGATTATTGGAAATTTATCTGTAGCAACTCCCGTTGACCTTAATGTATTGCGAGCCTGTATCATGTGCCGTTGTTCGTGTGCAATTAAAAATCTGAATGTATCTCCCAATTTCAATTTTATCAACTTTGTTAATGTAATAGGTATGCGAATGGAGTTGAGATCCCGGTCATTTGCAGTGTCTAATAATTGTTGCAGTTTGGCCTTTTGGTCAATGTATTCCTTCATTACGGTATCTACATTCAGGCTATTGGGGAAATTAAAATTTTTCATCGTCTTCATCTTGTTCTTTATCTCATATACATTCTTTGGCTTCATATACTTTGTAAAATAATCACCTAAAAACCCGGAATTAAACCAGGCAGATTTTTCACCTGATTTTACTGCAATAGCTTTTTCAATAGCAGGTAAATAATACCGTCCAAATGCATTCAGGTGTTCTAAACACTGAACCACACTCCATGTGCCTTCTTTATCAGCATAAACAAGTTTGCTCTTCTCAGTGTTCTTTAAATGCTCTGCTGCCGCCTGTAAGCGTTGCACATCTTCTTTTAACTCCTTAATTAGACTTTCACTTTTAAATTTTGCCATATCAAATTTATTATTTGCAAAGCTATTGCAATCACCTGCAAAATCTTTGCTTGTCAATTAAAATGCTTCTCATTTTACAAGTCAACAAAGGTACTTGCATTGGATAAAAGTTTCTTATTAAAGATAAAATGTGTGAGCCTTTAGTAAAGTAATTTTGCGTATTGACTGAACAGCAAAGACATATTGCACATTTTGATCTGGACGCATTTTTTGTATCTGTGGAGTGCTTAAAAAATCCTGCTCTAAAAGGTAAGCCTTTGATTGTAGGAGGCGATGGACAACGTGGTATTGTTGCTGCATGCAGTTATGAGGCCAGGAAATTTGGGATAGAAAGCGCTATGCCGGCCCTTACAGCAAAAAGACTTTGCCCGCACGCTATTTTTTTAAAAGGAAGTTATGGAGAGTACAGCACTTATTCCAGGATGGTTACTTCAATTATTGCTTCCAAAGTGCCTCTTTTTGAAAAAGCTTCCATTGATGAATTTTATATTGACCTTACAGGCATGGATAAATTTTTTGGTGTCAGCAATTACACAAGGGAATTAAGAGAAACCATTATCCGCGAAACCGGTTTACCCATTTCCTGCGGTTTATCTGCCAACAAATTAGTGAGTAAGATGGCTACAAATGAAGCCAAGCCTAATGGATATTTAGAAGTACCACCCGGAAAAGAAACTGCTTTTTTATGGCCGTTAACAGTTGATAAAATACCAATGGTAGGAAAGCAAACACAGGCTCAATTGCTCAGCATGGGTATTAAAACCATTGAACAATTAGCCCATACACCATTTGAAACACTGGAAAAAACTTTTGGAAAATGGGGCACAAGTTTATGGAATAAAGCACATGGCATTTCAGATTCGATTGTTGAACAATACAGTGAACAAAAATCCATATCGCATGAGAATACATTTAATGAGGATACTA
>JALZIY010000430.1 GCA_030860085.1 Bacteroidota bacterium
GGCCCTTGTTCTTTTATTGATCTTGTTTTTTACGTAGTTCCAGTCAATGCTGTAATCGGGAAATTGAAGTTGAATAATTACCGGCCTGGCACCGTTTATTTCAATGCCCGGTATATAACTATCGTAAGCCGGTTCAAAAACAATTACTTCATCACCCGGTTGCAAAATGGTTGTAAGCGCCGTGTATAGAGCATAAGTAGCACCCGGAGTTATCGTGATCCCGGAATCAGGATTGATATTAGTGTTGTATAGGTATTCAACCTTCTCAGCAAGCGCTTCTCGTAGTGGCATATAACCATTCATGTGTACATATTGGTTATGCCCGCTTTTCATTGCTTCATTAACTAATGCAATTAACTCTTCGCTCATTGGATAATCTGGAAAACCCTGTCCAAGATTAATGGCATTGTGTTGTGCTGCCAGCGAGCTCATTACAGTAAATATGGTAGTGCCTGCGTTGGGCAGTTTGCTTTTTATTTGAATGGTTGACACGTTCGGAAAAAGTTAATCGGTTCGTTAATCAGTAAGTTTTAAAAATACTCTGAGAACCTTTATTGGATGATTGAAAATAAAAAAGAAATGAGTGATGCAAATTAATGAGGCGATATTTACGGAACTCTTATTAACCTTCAAATCTGCCAAAATCATGGTTCAGCAATGATGAAATAATATTCTATTCATAAAACCTGTCTCCGCAGGAGACAAATATCTATAGAAAGATGTTAGAATTTTGTTGTTCAACTCCGTACGGAGTTGAATTTTCTCTTGCGTTATGTTCTACAGACATTCAACCTCTACGAGGTTTTTATAGAATTATGAATGATATTCTATTGATAAAACCCGTCTCCATAACAAACAAAATATCTATTGAAAAATTATTGCTCAAGAATAGCAGTCGCCTCAATTTCTATAAGATAATCTGGTTCAATCAAGGCACTTATTTCAACCATTGTGTTGCAAGGCCTGATCTCTCTAAAAAATTCGCTGTGGGCTTTACCATATTCCTGCCAGCGGGAAATATCCGTTACAAACATACGCACACGAATCACATCTTTCATTGTTGCACCGGCACGTTTTAAAACATCTTCGATTTTTTGATAGATGTATTTTGTTTGAACATAAGCATCATCTTTTCCAACTACTTTCCCATCATCGCCTGATGCTACCGTTCCCGTAACCTCAATTAGGTTTCCAACTTTTACAGCACGGCTATAGCCGACAACATGCTCCCATTTGGACCCCGAACTATAATTGATCCTGCTGGACATCTTTTATAGAAATGTTTTCATTTTTTATCAAGGGTTCACAGTGAAGACGAAGAAATATTTGGGCCAGTGTTATGACATCTTTCTGGCAGTAATTTACAATGCGGGGAATATCTTTTTCATTCCAATAAATACCATTTACCTGGCTTCCGTCTATATCATCTTTAGGAGATGGCACACCCAGCACATGTGCTAACAACTTTAATGTTGTATAGCTTTTGTAATCCCCAAACTTCCACATTTCCATGGTATCCATCAAGTGTTTAACCTCCCATGGCTTTTTACCATGCAATTTTAATACTTCAGGTATTTTTACACCATTGATGATCATGCGGCGGCATAAATATGGATAATCAAATTCTTTTCCGTTGTGTGCACAAAGTGATTTTTCCGAGTTGCCCCACCATTTTTTTAGCGCTTCGGCAAATTGCTCAAGCAAAGCGCTTTCATCATCTCCGCAAAAAGATTTAATGATTAGCTTTTTATTCTCCTCTGCTCCTTGTATGATGCCGCAGGAAATGCAAATTATTTTTCCAAATTCTGCATATATGCCGGCGCGTTCGTAAATAGATTCAACTGTTTCCGATTCCTTATTCCGTATTAGCTGATTTGCTTTGTAATTCCATAGTTCTTTCCAATCTTCCGGCAAATGCTGATAGTTTTCAAACTGAGAAGCCGTCTCTATATCGATAAATAAAATATTGTTGAAGTTCATAAAATGTTTTTAGCAGCGAGGGAATGAGCTACGAGCTTCGCGACATTTACTCGCAACTCAAGCTAATGGGTCACAGCTTTTTTCTATAAAAACTTGTCGCCTTTTTTTCGTTTTACTTCAGCAACATAATCTTTAATTTCCTGTTCTCTTTCTTTTTCACAAATCAGCAAAGCATCTTTTGTGTCCACTACAATAAAATCATCAAGGCCCTGCAAGATGACCAATTTTTTTTCAGGAGCATGAACCATACATTTAGTAGAATCAATTACCATTACGTTTTTACCTGCCACTGCATTTTCCAGGTAATCTTTTTCCATATTATCCCAGGCACTGTTCCAGGTACCCAGGTCGCTCCAGCCAAATGCGGCAGGAATAACATAAACATTGTCGGCTTTTTCCATAATGCCAAAATCTATCGAAATGTTTGAGCACTGCGGATATATCTCTTCAATAGCTGCTTTTTCTTCTACTGTATTTAATTTGTGCTGTTCGGATAAAAAAAGGTCATGCATTTCCGGCATGTGTTTTTTGAAAGCATTATTGATCCTTTTTACCTGCCACACAAAAATACCGGAGTTCCATAAAAAATCACCGCTGGCTACAAAAGCTTTAGCCAGTTCTTTATTTGGTTTTTCTGTAAAGGTTTTAACCTTACAAACTGAAGGCGCCACTTCTAATGTTTCATGTTGAATATAACCATAACCGGTATTGGGAGATTCAGGCTTAATGCCGATAGTAACAAGTGCGTTGAAATGATTAGCAAAACCCAAAGCATTAGTGCATGCTTCCAAAAACTTTTCTTCATATAAGATCAAATGGTCGGCAGGCGCTACGATCAATGAAGCATCGGGATCTTTTTGTAATAATTTAAATGAGATATAAGCAATACAGGGAGCTGTGTTTTTGCGGGAAGGTTCACCAATAATATTTTCTTTCGCCATTTCCGGCACTTGCTCTTCTACCAGGCCCGCGTATTCCTCTGCAGTGACAACATAAATATTTTCTACCGGCACCATGTCTTTAAACCGGTCAAAAGTTTGTTGAATTAGCGTTTTGCCGGTGCCTAAAATGTCTAAAAATTGTTTTGGATAATTAGTGCGGCTAACAGGCCAGAAACGGGAACCAATGCCACCAGCCATTATAGCTACGTAAGTGTGTTGTTTATCAATATTATTTTTCAAAGCAACGTTTAAATTAAATCAAACCCTCTTTTACCAAATCGTGTAAGTGTATAACGCCAAGGTACTTATCATTATCCACCACTATCAATTGCATAATTTCATTATTACGCATCACATCCAATGCGTTCACAGCCAATTCCTCTGCGTTAATCGTTTTTGGATGCATGGTCATAATATCTTTCGCTTGTATGTTTTGAATTGAATCTGATTTTTCAAGCATACGGCGTAAATCGCCATCTGTAATAATCCCCACCAAATTTTCTGCGCTGTTAACAACCGCGGTGACACCAAGCCGCTTACGCGTCATTTCCATAATTACCTCTTTCACAGGCTGTTCTGCACTGACTACCGGTTTTTCATTGTCGGCACAGAGATCCCCAACCCGTAAATATAACTTTTTACCTAAGATACCGCCAGGGTGTAGTTTAGCAAAGTCGCTTATCTTAAATCCTCTTTGTTCCATAAGGCATACGGCAATGGCATCACCCATTACCATTTGCGCCGTAGTGCTTGTTGTAGGCGCCAGGTTGTTCGGACACGCCTCCTGTTTTACAGTTGTATTTAAAATATAATCAGCCTTTTTAGCCAAAAAAGAATCAGTATTGCCCACCATGGCAATTAGAACGTTCCCAAAATTTTTGATGAGAGGGACCAATACTTTGATTTCCGGGCTTTCGCCGCTTTTACTTATGATAATTACAATATCATCTTGCTGTACAATACCCAAATCACCATGAATGGCGTCTGCCGCATGAAGAAAAATAGAAGGAGAACCTGTTGAATTTAACGTGGCTACGATCTTTTGAGCGATGATAGCGCTTTTGCCCATGCCGCTGATTACTATTCTGCCCTTGCTGTTTACTAATTTAGTGATGGCTTCTTCAAAATGGTCATCCAGCTGAGTGGCCAGGTTATTAATGGCTTCAGCTTCCATGCTAAATGTTTTCAATGCCAGATCCCTGATATCGGTGGTTTTTTTCAAGGCGTCAAAATTAGCCTTTAACGGCATCATATATATACTTAGTGATCAGGATTTTAACCTTTTTAATTAGCTTTTACTGTCGGGGTATGCTTAAATTCGCCAATTGAATTTATTCTGCAAACAGCTACCAGTTTGGTACGCACCGTGAAAACCTCTTTTGTGCCCCGGTTAAATTAAAAGATCTCCAGTCTTTTGCTGTTTACAAAATTTATTGACAGGCTTTTTTTAAAGCAGAAAATTTAATGAAAATGACAACGGTAAAAAAACCACCAACCAAAAAAACAAATTCTTCTAAAATTTCATCCGCCTCACTGCATAAATCGCTGCAAGAGCATTTTGGATTTAATAAGTTTAAAGACGAACAGGAACAGATCATTCAATCCGTTCTGTCGGGCAAGGATACATTTGTTATAATGCCAACCGGGGGCGGTAAAAGTTTGTGTTACCAATTGCCTGCTATTTTACAACCCGGCGTAGCTATTATTGTAAGCCCGTTGATTGCGTTAATGAAAAACCAGGTTGATCTTGTGCGGGGCTACAGCAGCAAAGATCACATTGCCCATTTTTTAAATTCTACTCTTACTAAAAAAGAAATAAAAGAAGTGCAGGATGACCTGCAATCTGGCAGAACAAAGCTGCTTTATGTAGCTCCTGAAACACTGACCAAGCAAGACAATCTTGATTTGTTCAGTGGTTTGGATGTCTCGTTTTTTGCGGTGGATGAGGCCCATTGTATTTCGGAATGGGGCCACGACTTTCGTCCGGAATACCGTCGTTTGAGGGAAATGATAGATATAATCAATCCATCGGTGCCGGTTATTGCTTTAACAGCAACTGCCACTCCCAAGGTACAAAGCGATATTGTAAAAAATCTGCATCTGCGAAATGCACAAATCTTTATCTCTTCTTTTAACCGTCCAAATCTTTATTACGAGATCTTACCCAAGATTCAAAAAGACGATACTTTAAAAAGCATTGCCAGGTTCGTTGTGCAGCATAAAGGCAAAAGCGGCATCATTTATACACTAAACCGGAAAACCACCGAAGAATTAGCCGATATGCTGGTGGCTAATGGTGTAAAAGCAGTGGCTTATCATGCAGGGCTGGATTCAAAACTGCGGTCAGAAAGACAAGATCTTTTTATGAATGAAGAAGTGCACGTCATTGTTGCCACCATTGCTTTTGGAATGGGTATTGATAAACCAGACATTCGCTTTGTTATACATTTTAATATTCCCAAGTCCATTGAAAATTATTACCAGGAAACGGGTCGTGCCGGACGCGATGGGCTGGAAGGAAAATGTATACTTTATTATTCACACAAAGATGTTTCCAAGCTTGAGCATTTAATGCGGGACAAACCGTTGAGTGAAAGAGAAGTGACCACACAATTAATAAATGAAAGTGTTGCCTATGCAGAAAGCGGAGTTTGCAGAAGAAAAGTTTTAATGAGCTATTTTGGCGAAGAATACGGTGATAAGAATTGTGGCCATTGCGATAACTGCAAACACCCAAAAGAACGTATTGAGGTAAAGGCAGAAGTTATTCAGCTATTAAAAACAGTAAAAGCACTAGATGAACGCTTTGCTACAGATTACATTGTTAAGATAATTACCGGTCATCTTACTCCTCAGATAAAAATGTTCCGCCATGAGGGATTGGAGGTTTTTGGCGGTGGTAAGGCTCAACCGGAGCATTTATGGAACTCTTTGATCCGCCAGATGATATTGGAAAGTTTATTGCAAAAAGATATTGAAGAATATGGCGTAATAAAGATCACTAAAAAAGGCCAGGATTTTTTAAAGAAGCCAAAGCCCTTTACCATCGTGATGAATAATTTATACGAAAATGCATTTGCCGATGATGAAGAGGGCAGTACAGAAGAAGTGGATGGTGCAGTGATCGATGAGACCCTTTTGAATTTATTAAAAGATCTGCGTTTTAAGGAAGCAAAGAAAAAGAACCTTCCTCCTTTTGTCTTGTTCCTTGAATCTTCTCTGCAGGATATGGCAACTCTCTATCCAACCACGAATGAAGAATTAGAAAAATGCCAGGGCGTAAGTAAGGGTAAGGCCATTCGTTATGGTAAGCCATTTATTAATGTCATAACTGATTATGTAGAAGAAAATAATATTGAAAAGCCAGATGATTTCATCATGAAAAGTGTGGTGAATAAGAGTGGAAATAAGGTGCAAATTATTCAACAGATAGATAAAAAAATTCCGCTGGAAATGATTGCAAAAAATAAGGATCTGCGGTTAGATGCCTTGCTGGAGGAAATGGAAACCATTGCTGCCAGCGGCACTAAACTAAATTTGGATTATGCCATCTCTGATATGCTGGATGAATATGAGCAGGAAGAGATCATTGATTATTTTAAAGGTTGCGAAACTTCTTCTTTAGATACAGCACAACTGGAATTGGCTGATGGCAATTACAACTGGGAACAGCTAAAGATCATGCGCATTAAGTTCTTAAGCGTTTATGGTAATTAGGCTAAGAAGCTGTTTAAAAATAGAATTTTGATTCACCATGTAAGCCG
>JALZIY010000440.1 GCA_030860085.1 Bacteroidota bacterium
GACTACCGGGGCAAATACAATCACCTGCGCCACATTACTCATTACTTCGCTTAGAAAAATTGAAACAGTAACTACCAGCAAAATGAGCATAAATTGATTATAGGCAAACTGTGCAAACCATGTCCCGAGGTTTTCAATAAGGCCCGCTTTTTCCAAAGCAGAAGCTAATGCAATACCACCACCAAAAAGTAACAAAATACCCCATGCCAATTTTTTTGTATCCCCCCATTCTAACAAGGTTTCATTTTTAGTTTTGCCAGAAGGAAAAATAAATAAGGAAATGCCGCCGATCAATGCAATCATATTATCATCCAGTTTAATGATGCCTAATTGATTTATCAGATCTTTTGTGATCCATAAAGTAGCCGTGCAGATAAAAATGATCAATACTCTTTTTTCGGCCACGGAAAATTTTCCTAACAGGTCAATTTCATTTTGTATCAGTAAACGGGTTGATTCGTCGGCCTTCATACCATTTCGGTACAGCCATTTTACCATTACTATATATAATGCAAACAGCAGTAAAATGGAAAGTGGCAAACAAACTATCATCCAATCAAGAAACTCAATATTATAGCCATATTTTTTATTGATGAAGGCTGCATAAGCTACATTTGGCGGCGTGCCAATCAGTGTGGCAATTCCACCAAGATTAGAAGACAGGGCAATGGCGATCATTACTGATAAGGAAAAATTGGTAATGCCTTTTTTATTCTGATGATTTTCTTTAATCACATATATTACAGACATGGCAATAGGAAACATCATCATGGTAGTTGCTGTATTGCTTAGCCACATACTGATGGCCCCGGTAGCTATAATAAATCCTAAAATTATTTTATCACCGCTGGTGCCTGTTAGCCGTACAATGTTGAGCGCTATGCGACGATGCAGGTTCCACTTTTCAATAGCCAGACCAAGCATAAATCCACCCATAAAAAGAAAAACAACCGGGTTGGCATAGGAAGATGCTGTGGCATCCAACGGAGCAATATTTAATAAAGGAAATAAGACCAATGGCAATAATGCCACAACCGGCATCGGTAATGCCTCTGTTACCCATAAGCAGATCATAACTGCCGCTAACGCTAATATTTTATTTGCGGCCGGAAGTACCTGGAAAGGATTTACAGCATATATGATCAATGCAATTGCTACACTAATGCAAATCCATAAAAGTGATTTTGGAAAATTTCTCAAGGAGCAAGTTTAACTAAAAATACAATCACTTATTTAATAGGTGCATTTCAAATTGTCGCTTGGTAAATAATTGTGGGCAGTGAGGACACCGCCCACGGCGTCCCCGCCCCGGTTGGTGTCTCCACCAACCGGCGATAATTTGAAATGCACCCTTATTTAATTCTTCCACTAACATATTTATTGTCTTTTAAAAAAAACCTATAGTGCCAGGCGGCGTGTTCACCAGCATAATCAACACCAATACGTCGCGAAGGAATAATAGACTGTTTCTTTACTTTGAATCCGTCATCTACAATATATAGTTCATCACTTTGTAGTGATATCCCGCATTGCGAGGTATGAAAACCAAAAGCCTTTCCTACATTTCCCGGTCCCCTGGTTAATGTGTAATCTGATTTTTTTTTTCGTGTTCGCTTCAACATGGTGTCGATGCCTTCGATAGGTTCCACTGCTCTTATTAAAATAGCATGCGGTGTTGCTGCTTTATTTGTAATGATATTAAACATCTGATGCAGCCCATAACAGAGATATACATACGCTTTTCCTCCTTCCCCAAAAATGACCTCGGTTCTTTTGGTCCGTCCTTTTGATGCATGCGATGCCCTGTCTATTTCACCTTCATATGCTTCTGTTTCAACAATACGACCTGAAGTTTTTTCTCCATTCCAGTTTGTTACTAAAACTTTCCCTATTAAATCTTTTGCAATTTGCGCCACATTATTTCGCAAGTAAAATGAAAGCGGTAATTTTTTTGTAGCAACACCAGGCATCAACAACAGTTTTGAAATAGATATATTTACCCATTCAAAAATAACTATTGCTTAAAGAAATTATCATTGCCATACAATCCTATTTTGAGGCCCACAAGTTTATCCGCAAACATAGGTTGTGGAAATGGATCATTATTCCCGGAATTACTTACAGTCTTTTGTTCATTACGGGCATGTACCTCTTCTGGCATTCTTCAGGCGATGCAGTTATTTATTTAGGCAGGCAAACCGGGTTAGAAGCCTGGTTGCAGAAACAACGCAGCGAATGGCTTAGCTTTTTATTCTTAATGATCGCGGTCATCTTGCGTTTGATCTTCCTGTTTTTTTATTTTTCGCTTTTCAAATATTTATTCCTTATCATCGGTTCTCCCATTTTTGCTTACCTCAGTGAAAAAACAGCTTCTATCCTGGAAGGCAAAGAATTCCCCTTTACTTTTTCACAATTAATGAAGGATGCCTGGCGAGGCACTAAAGTTGCTTTGCGTAATACATTATGGCAAACAGTTTATATGTTTTCTTTACTGCTTCTTTCGCTGATACCGGTTTTTGGGTGGATATCACCAGTTATTGCATTATTTATAGAATGCTTTTATTATGGTTTTTCAATGCTTGATTATAGCTGCGAACGCAATAAGCTTTCACCTTCTCAAAGCATTGACTTTATAGGACGCCACAGAGGACTTGCTATTGGTAATGGACTCATTTTTTATTTATTGCACCTTGTGATACTTGTGGGTTGGATATTTGCGCCGGCTTATGCAGTGGTAGCAGCTACACTTAGTTTACACAAAATAAAAACGGCTTCATGAGAGCAAGGGTATTTCTTATCCCTACCGTATTAATTAACGGGCAAACCGATTGCCTTCCTGCTTACCTGCTAAAAGCCATACAGCAATGCCAGGTTTTTTTTGTAGAAAATGAACGCACTTCACGTCGCTTTTTAAAATTGCTATGGAAAGAAATGGTAATAGATGATTACGAATGGTTCAATATGCAGCAAGAGGCAGGAGAGGCTGAAGCTTCATTCAAACAAAAACTAAAAGAAGAAAAAACTATCGGAGTTATCAGTGAAGCTGGTTGTCCTGGTATAGCAGACCCTGGACAAAAGCTTGTTGAAATAGCCCACCAATTGAATGTAGTTGTAAAACCCTTTGTTGGCCCTAACTCTATTCTATTAGCCCTTATGGCAAGCGGAATGAATGGACAAAAATTTCATTTTACCGGTTATTTGCCTGTTGATATAGCTGAAAGAGTGAAGGCTATAAAGACATTGGAAAACGAATCGAAGCAAAAAGGCTGCACACAAATTTTTATTGAAACACCATATCGTAATAATCAATTATTAGAAACCCTTGTAAAAACCTGTCATCCGCAAACAAGGGTTTGTGTGGCTGTTGAACTTACAGCACCACAGGAATCTATCCGCACAATGCCCTTACAGGAATGGAAAAATAAAATGCCTGACATCCATAAACGGCCTGCTATTTTTTTGATGTATGCTGGAGAGCAATAAACAATTTATTATTGCAGCTTATTGAAAGTAAAAATCAAAAGTAAAAAGCATATTGTTTGAGAAAGCTGTAAGGTAATTTATAAATTTTCTGACCTAAAGACCTTAAACTTTAAACCTTAAACCTAAAACTCTCTTAAGGTTGCTCCACCTTTATACTGTCAACAATATATGGCGAATCGCCGCGAAAAGAAAGTGTACCTTTTTTCTCTTTATAATGTACGGTAAGAAATTTCCCCTGCACATTCATTAGCTGGTTAGCTACGTTTTTATCAGTAACCGAAAAGAAAAACTTTTCGGAAGCCAGCGGCACATTATTATTACTGCGAATGCTGCTTAATATCATTTCGCCTTCATAGGTTTTAAATAGATTGCCTTTATGAGAAAATTTTTGAAGCAGGCCGTAACGGTTGCCGCTGCTGTATGTAAAAAAATACCTCCAGTAAATAAATACTGAAAGAATCAGGAATAAAACGATCATAAAAATCCGGAAATACTTTCCTCCTTTAGAACGTCCTCTCGGCGAAACATTTAGATTGCTGTTTCTATTTTCCATGTGTATTATTTTATTTTGGTGCTTTATCAAAAGTAGTGGAAATGGTAAAAGTTGTAAGCATGTAAGATGAAAATAAATAACCTGAATTTTTTTTTGAACCGCATTAGAACATAGGCAGATAGACCGCCCACATAGATTCTCTATGTGAAGACTTATGTTTCTATTGTGCCTAATGTGGTCCAATATCTTTTCACAACCCATATTTATCTACCAAATAAATTAAAGCTGCCATGTTCAAAGCACCTAATTCCAACTCACGTTTATTCACTGCTTCAAATACATCGTTACGTGCATGATGAAGATCAAAATAACGTTGTGAGTCAGGTTGCAAACCGGCAACTGGTGTGCCTTGCGTACGATTGAGCGGACCAATATCTGCACCGCCGCCACCTCTTGTTAATTCACTGGCGCCGTAAGGCGAAAGCAGATCTTTCCACTCCATGATCTTTTGAAACTGCGCCTCGGAAGATGTAAAACCAAAACCTCTTGGTGTAAAACCTCCTGCATCACTTTCCAGTGCAAAAATGTGTTTCTCGCCCTTTGCCTGAGCTTCTTCTGCATACTTGGTTCCGCCACGTAAACCATTTTCTTCGTTAGCAAAGAGCACAAATCGAATGGTTCTTTTTGGCTGGTAACCGAGGGCTTTAAATGCCCGCAATATTTCAATGGTTTGCACACAGCCTGCACCATCGTCATGTGCCCCTTCGCAATTATCCCAGCTATCTAAATGCCCACCGACAGTTATGTATTCATTAGGAAATTGGCTTCCTTTTAACTCACCAATTACATTGTGCCCGATGGTATCCGGTAAAAATTTTCCATGTGTATGTAGGGTTACATTCACCTTAGCAGATGTCAACGTTTTACTTAGTGCATCTGCATCTTTTAAACCAACAGCTATGGCAGGAATTTTTGCAAATGAATCATTATATGTTGTGGAACCTGTGTGTGGATTATTATCTGTGCTTCCTGATATACTTCTTACAATCACAGCTTTTGCACCATACTTTGCGGCACGGCTGGGACCTTCTCTTCTGTATCTTCCCGCATCACCGTAGGCCTGAAAGGTTCTTACAAAAGTTGGATCGAACTTATAGTTGTAAAAAACTATTTTATCTTTTACCATGTCCTTTTTTGATTCCAGGTCGGCAAAATCTTTTATCTCAATAACTTCTGCTTTTAAAGGTTTCTTGGAACCCATTGAATTGCCGAGTGCAATTGCATCTAATTTGGCTTTGGAGCCTGCCGTTGTTTTTTGACCGGCTTTCATTCCCTGCCATTCTGCTGTCGCTTCATCTTTTCCACCACGAACCCAATGTGGCACCATGCATTGTTGCAACCAGGTGGCATCAGCGTTTGCAGCCTTCATTGCCGATAAACCCCAGGCTTCTGCTTTAACCATTTGGGGTGAACCTGCCAGGCGGCCTCCAATTGTTTTTGTCAGCACTCTCAGGTTTTCATAAGCCTTGCTATTCAATAAAATTTCGTTGGCAAGCCGGCGGATAAACACAGAGTCTTCATTTTGTGCAATGGCTGCAACAGAGAAACCAGTCATGAATATTAGTGTAAGGATCTTCTTCATGGTTTAAATATATAAATTGCTACGTCACTGCAAAAACAATTATTTAACCAAAGCAACAAATGCCGTCCGGTTTTTGTATTTACCTTAGATTAACGATGAACACAACTATAATGAGAATAGGAATTGTTTGCTACCCTACTTTTGGTGGCAGCGGTGTATTAGCAACTGAATTAGGCAAAGCATTGGCGCAAAAAGGCCACCAGGTACATTTCATCACTTATCAGCAGCCTGTACGTTTAACTGGGTTTATACCCAATATTTTTTATCATGAGGTGCAGGTTCCAACTTATCCCCTGTTTGATTATCCACCTTATGAAACAGCCTTAGCAAGCGCCATGGTAGATGTAATAAAAAATAATAAACTGCAACTGCTTCATGTACATTATGCTATTC
>JALZIY010000480.1 GCA_030860085.1 Bacteroidota bacterium
CTATCTTTTTATCATTTTTATTATAGCCGTAGGCTTTTTCAAAAGCTTTGTAAGATTCCATTAAACGGCCTTTGCCTTTTTCATCAAGACCTTTCTGTAAAAAATAACCGGCACTGTCAGTTTGTGCAAATAAAATGGTAGAAATAAATACTATTGCTGTGGTGAAGAATATTCGCATTGGATATTATTTGGTGCGTAATGGGTTTTTCAATGTGAATGTAAGGCTTAGTTCTAAAAATTCAAAGTTGAAAACGCAGCCCGGTTAATGAAAATTATACCTTGTTAGTATGGGTGCATTTGAAATTGTCTCAGGCTTAAATTCGCAGAAGCCCCCATCCCCTAAAGGGGAGCATCAGCTTTAGAGCACTAATTCCCCTTCAGGGGATAGGGGCAAAAGCGACAATTTGAAATGCACCCGTTAGTATTTACCTTAAAATTATACCTGCCAACGGAGGCAGATTTACTACTATCTTATATTTCTTTTCATCTTTGTTAACAACTTCACGCCTGATGGCAGGATTAAATACGTTGCCTGAGCCGGAGTATTTTTCAGCATCACTATTAAAAATTTCTTTGGTATAAAACTTCCCTTCAAGGGCTATTTCCCAATTCATTCTCGGTATAGGCGTTAAATTTAAAATCACTAATAAATCGTCATTTTTTGTTAGTCCTTTTCTACGATAAACGATAATGGATTCATTACGATGAGCCAGGTCAATCCATTCAAATCCTTCTACCTTAAATTGATTATCATACAAAGCTGGTTGAGTTCTTAAAATCTCATTCAGATCGCGTACGCAATCTTGTAATCCTTTGTGGGGCTTAAATTCTAATAAATGCCAGTCCAATTCTGATCTGTAATTCCATTCGGAGGTTTGCCCAAATTCATTTCCCATAAATAATAACCTTGCACCAGGGTGCGTCCACATATAAGTATAAAGCGTACGCAGGTTGGCAAATTTTTGCCATTCATCTCCCGGCATTTTATAAATCATGGGCGATTTGCCATGCACTACTTCATCATGACTCAGCGGCAGCATAAAATTTTCATCATAGAAATACATCATGCTGAATGAAAACTTATTCTGGTGGTATTTTCGACTGATGGGATCGATCTTAAAATAATCAAGTGTGTCATGCATCCATCCCATCATCCACTTCATACCAAAACCTAATCCCCCTTTGAATGTTGGGCTGGAAATGCCCGGCCAATCAGTTGCTTCCTCCGCAATGGTTTGTACATCAGGGAAATCGCGGTAAATGGTTTCATTCAGATCCCTGATAAAAGCAATGGCTTCGAGGTTGCCATTACCACCAAATTCATTTGGCTCCCACTGGCCGTGGCTGCGTGAATAATCTAATTTCAACATGGAAGAAACAGCATCTACCCTGATACCATCAATATGAAAATGGTGAAACCAGAAATGTGCGCAACTGATTAAAAATGATTTAACCTCTCCCCTTTTATAATTAAAAATATAAGAATTCCAATCGGGGTGAAATCCTTTTCGCATATCAGCATATTCATAGGTATGTGTTCCATCAAATAAATACAAGCCATGTGCATCGTAAGGAAAATGCGAAGGAACCCAATCGAGTATAACGCCGATGCCGGCATTATGCAATTCATCAATTAGATGCATAAAACCTTCCGGCGCTCCAAACCGCGAAGTGGGTGCAAAAAAACCGGTTAACTGGTAACCCCAACTGCCGTCAAAGGGATGTTCCATCACCGGCATAAATTCTACATGCGTAAATCCCATTTCTTTTACATAGGGCACTAAACGCTCTGTAATTTGGTCGTAACTATTATACGATTCTTCATCATGTTTATCTGGGCGCATCCAACTGGCTAAGTGCACTTCATACACACTCCAGGGTGCATCAAGGGCATTGTATCTTTTCCGCCGTTTCATCCAGGCTGCATCTTTCCATGCATAATCAAACTTCCATGTAATGGATGAGGTTAGAGGTCTTTTTTCCCAAAAGCTGGCAAATGGATCGCCTTTTTCTGTAACAATGTTTTTGTAACCTGTAATGCGGTATTTGTATAATTCTCCTTTGGGAATGCCGGGAATAAAGCCTTCCCAAATGCCGCTTTTGTCAAGCCGTGGAAATAATAAATGTGAGTCTTTATGCCAGTCGTTAAAATTACCAGTTACGCATACCCGTGTTGCATTTGGCGCCCATACGGCAAAATAAAATCCTTCTTTATCCAAAACTGACAAAGGTCTTGACCCAAATTTTTTATATAAAGTATAATGGGTTCCGTTTTTATATGTTTCAATATCATCATCATAAAAAATAGAATAATTCCATACGGGTTTGGATGTGTCAACAAAGTTTTGATCTTCGTAACGAATTACCTTGCCTGTTGATGCAGAAGGTTCATTTTTATTTTTTTCGCTCTTTATATTATGAGTGGTTTTGTTTTCGTTGCTGTTCATACTATTTTGTGCGAAATTTTTCGTGGAAAAATACTTTATAAATAGACTTTATAACGTAAAGTTAACTTTCATTGCTTTGGAATAAATATATCTTTTCTAAGCCTTAACCGGATCAGTTTCAAGATTAACCTAATGAGAAAATTATTTTTTATACTGATAGCATGTTTTACTTTTCAGCAGTATACTTCAGCGCAAAGGGTAATATTAAAAGGGGTTATTAAAGACACCTCAGAAAAGAAATCACTTTTCAACGCAGTAGTTTCAGTGATTCAAAAAAAAGATAGCGTCCTTGTTAGTTTTACCCGCAGCGATAAGGAAGGAAGATTCCAAATAGAAAGCCTTTTCCCTGGAAAATATCTTATGCTCATAACCTATCCAAAGTTTGCCGATTTTGGAGAAGAGATAGAACTAAAGGATACCGATCTCGATCTTGGGAATGTTGCATTAACTCAAAAAAGTCTTTTGCTAAAAGAAGTGATCGTTCGTACCGGGCAGGCTATCAGGATTAAAGGAGACACCACTGAATTTACAGCAGATAGTTTTATAGTAAAAGAAGGTGCAACTGTCGAAGACCTTTTGAAAGTGCTTCCTGGTTTCCAGGTAAATAGTAAAGGGGAAATTACTGCGCAAGGCAAGCGTGTTGAAAAAGTATTGGTTGACGGAGAAGAATTTTTTGGTGATGACCCGACCATGGCGACTCAAAACCTCTCTGCAAAATTTGTAGATAAGGTGCAGGTGTTTGATACAAAAACAGAGCAGCAAAATTTAACCGGCATACAAACAGGCACCGAAGGAAAGACGGTTAACATAAAACTAAAGGAAGACAAAAAGAAAGGCGCTTTTGGAAAGTTGATTGCTGGCAGTGATTTTAATGAGATTGTGGATGCGAAAGGATTGTATAACCGATTTACAGGTAAAAAGAAAGTGGCGCTTTATGGAACAATTAGTGATATAAATACCGGTAGTTTAAACTGGGAAGATCAGCAGAAGTTGGGTTTGGAAAACGATATGGAATATGATGAGATCGGTGGATATTATTACAGTTTCGGGACGAGTGATGAATTCAGTGAATGGAGTTTGCGTGGCTTGCCTCATGCCTATACAGCGGGTGGCTTATTCAGCAATAAATGGAATGCAGATAAACAAAACGTCAATACATCTTACAGGTACAACAAGTTAAATACTGACAACGATCAATCTAGTTTTACGCAAAGCACATTTCCTTTTCTTTCCAATACAAATAAATTTGTAAGAAGCACAGGCATTAATGAGCAACATGCTGTCACAGGCAAGTATGAATGGAAAATAGATTCGCTTACTTCTTTAAAATTTATCACTTCGGGAATTTATAAGACAACAGGTTTAAGGGCAAAAACTGAAAGTGATTATTTGTTTGATTCACTGAATAAGCAAAAGACTTATTTAAGCGATCAAAGAAGAGATAATGATACTAAGAGATTACAAAACGATAATTCGTTACAGTACAAACAATTATTTAAGAAGAAGAACAGGCAATTACTAGCTACCCTGCGTTATGGTATAGCAGAAGACGAGCAGGAGTTCATGCTGTATTCTAATACTGATTATTTCACCAACAATGTAATTGATTCTTCTGAAGTTGTAGATCAGATGAAGGATTTTGACGGAAGATCAAGAACTATCGGTGGCAAGCTTACATTCAGTGAGCCCCTTTCTACAAAGTGGAACCTCGTATTAGACTATGCTCATAATCGCAATAATTCTGAATCATATCGCAACTCTTTTAATAAAAGTAATAATGGTAAATATGAGGTATTGGATGCTGCTTTCAGCAACAATTTTGATATGAACGCCTATTCTCACAGCAGCTTAGCTGTTTTGAGATTTATAGATAAAAAACTCAGGCTTGCTTTGGGTTCCGGTATTTCTACAGTTAAACTTAAGTTGAATAACATTGATAACAATGTTCGCAATGACTATGATTTTTTGAACCTTACACCGCAGGCGCAAATCAGCTACCAGTTAAAACAGCAGGAGAGCATTTCGTTTAACTATCGGGGTACCACACGCCAGCCAACTATCGACCAGTTACAACCAATAAGAAATAATAACGATCCGCTTTATGAAATGATTGGGAACCCAAATTTAAAAGTGGCTTTCAACCATAATTTCAGAGCCTCATATCATCATTATAAGGTATTAAGCGGCAGCGGTCTTTTTGCAAATATCAGTTATAACATTACCGATAATGCAATAGCTAATTCCAATACCATTGATCCGTCGGGAAAACGTACTTCCATGCCTATAAATGTAGATGGAAACCACAATTGGAATTTTTGGAGCCAGTGGAATAGAGGACAGGGAGAAAAGAAATTAAATTATGGAGTGGGCATAAATGGTAATGGAGGGCAGTACAACAGCGTTGTAAATGCTGATAAAAATACAACCAACAATAAAAATTTGAAGTTCAACCTGAATCTAAATTATAACTACCCTGATAAATATAGTTTTGAATTGAGACCTGAGATTGGACGCAATACTTCTAAAACTATTTCAGTAAAAAGATCTGCCACTAATAATTATTTTACCTACGGTGGTTATGTAAATGGCTTTATTATGTTGCCGGGTAAATTAGAATTAACCTCCAATGCTAATTTCGATCTTCAGCAAAAAGTTGAAGGCTTTGGCGCACGTTCAAATATTATTTTATGGAACGCAAGCCTTGCCCGTAAAATATTTAAAGATAAATCTAGCAAAATCTTCCTGGTAGCTAACGATCTTCTTGATCAGAACAGAGGTTTCACCCGTAATATAAGTAGCAACTTTATTTCTGAAGAACGCTATTCCCGCATCAGCCGATATTTTCTTTTAAAATTTGAATGGTCATTTAATAAAATGCCAGGCGCAAAATAATTGTCATGAAAAAAATAATTCTTTCAACAATAATATTGTTCGCTATTCATCTGGCCCAGGCACAAAACCGAACGCAATTTTTTGGTAAGGTAAAGATCGAGTTTGAAAAGACGCTAAATGTGCATGCTTCTTATAAGAGCATGGATTCAAGATGGTATGATATGATTAAGGAACGTTTGCCAAAAGAATCTATTACCTATCATCAGTTTATAGGCGATAGTACCCGTTCTATTTATAAGCCTGGTAAAGAAGCTGAATATGATTCCCGCAGTTGGTTCCGGCCTATAGCTGATAAAAATGTTGTTTTTACAGATTTTAAATCAGGAAAAACAATTGCACAAAAACCTGTTTTTGAGGAAACCTTTTTGATGGAGGACAGCCTGGTAAAAATAAAATGGAAACTTACTCCCGATACAAGGATGATTGCCGGTTATGAATGCCGCAAGGCTATTGGCATTTTAGATGATACCATTGGCGTTTTTGCTTTTTACACAGATGAATTAATGATCAGCGGCGGACCAGAGGGCATTCATGGTTTGCCCGGAATGATCTTAGGAGTTGGTATTCCACGTCTGCATACAACCTGGTTTGCAACTAAGGTTGATGTGTTTGATGTAAATATGAATGCTGTAACTCCTGCAACAAAAGGTAAGAAAGTTGATCGGCCTACCATGATGAAGTCATTAGATAAAGTATTGCGCCAATGGGGCGAATATGGCGGGAAGCTGATTGTGAATTTTGCGATATAAAACCCCCTGTCCCCGGTGAGAAGGCCCCCTGTCCCCCGGTGGGGGAACTTGGCCCCCTGTCCCACGGTGGGGGAACTTAGTTCGAAGAAACTTTGTTTTATACAATTTGTTTTTCAATAAAAATTTTTTCTTTCTTTTATTTATTTAGTCAGCGGCATTGCTACTGTCATCATTCCTGCGTCGCACCTTTCAACATGCAGTAGAATATTGAGCAATGTGAAATCATCATCACCAATACAAAGCATTTTTCATTCAACATTTATTTTTTAAAACATGATTAAAAAAAGAAGAAAATTATGACCTAAGTTCCCCCACCGGGGGACAGGGGGCCGTTTAGGGTGAGGTCAACTCCAAAATCCAAATCGTTTTTCCTGGTATCTTCCACTCCGGCGCTTTTAGATCAGCCGCCCAATCGGCTGTGATATTTTTTGCTTTAGTAAAACCTGCGGTGCGCTCCCGAAACCGTTCCGGTCTGATCGTTTTTTCTTCGTTGGCTGTATTCATTACAATCATTACCGTTTGCTTATTATCGTATCTAAAATATGTGTACACCCAATCTTCCGGTACGTACTGCATTAACTTACCGGTTTTAAGTGCAGAAGATTTTTTTCGATAATTAGCAATGGTTTTAACCCAGTTAAAGGCTTCATTTTCCTGCGCAGTACGTCCGCTACTTTCAAACTTATTTTGCCTGTCGCCGGGCCATCCACCAGGAAAATCAAGCCGCACCCACCCATCAGGATTTGAAACACCCTTCATTAATACTTCGTTTCCATAATAAAATTGAGGAATGCCTCGTGCAGTTAGCAACCATCCCACTCCCATTTTATATTTCTGAAAGTCTTCACCGATCTCAGAAAAGAAGCGGGTTTTATCATGGTTGTCTAAAAAATTTACATGCTTCATCGGATCCTTATAAATAACATCCTGCGCCAGCGTAGTGTATAATTTATTCACTCCTTCTGTCCAGCCAAAGGGTTCTTTCAAAGTTGGAAGAATACCATATAAATGCGTTTGAAAATCAGTAACGGCGGGCAAATTACTTTTGAAAGAAACGTTTAATTTATTTTCAGTGAAATAGGCCTGGTTGATTACGCCGTGCACCCAGGTTTCGCCAAATAAATGGAGTTTTGGATATTCATCAAGCAAGGCTTTGTTACAACGATTCATAAAGTTTAGGTCATTGTAAGCGTATGTGTCAATCCGCCATCCATCCAAACCAAACTCTTCTGTTGTCCAGATAGCATGTTGAATTAAGTAATTAGCAAAAAAAGGATTGTTATGATTTATATCCGGCATGGAAGGGACAAACCAGCCGTCACTCATTAATTTTTTATCAGAAGAGGATGAGTAAGTATCAAACAACGGTTGTTCTTTATAAGTGGTTTGTGTGTATTTGGGCCATCTATGAAACCAAGTGCTATCCGGCATATCCCTGAAAAGAAAATGTTCAATACCGGTATGGTTATAAACTGCATCCTGGATGATCTTCATTCCTCTTTTGTGAAGATCATTGATCAGGTCATGATATGCTTTTTCGCCTCCTATGCGGCGGTCAATTTTATAATGATTTGTAAATGCATAACCATGCTCCGTTCTGTTTGGCATATCGTTTTCAATCACTGGATTTAACCAAAGAGCTGTAACACCAAGATCTTGCAAATAATCCAATTTATTTTGAATGCCTTTCAGATCACCGCCATGTCTTTCAAAAATAGTGTCGCGGTTGAGCGACTGATCCCGCATGCCCGGTATGCGATCATTTGTTGGATCGCCATTACTAAAACGATCAGGCATAATAAGGTAGATAAAATCCTCTGAAGTCACTCCCATTATTCTTGTCTTTCCGTTTTCTTTACTGCGGGGTTTTAATTCATATTCAAAAGTTGTCCATTCATTTGGGATAATACCACCAAAAGAAAATTTCACTTTTTGCGGTTTTGCCACTTTTGAAATTTCTATGTCAGCAATAATATAATGGCGATTTTGAGGTTTATGAATCTTCACCACTTTTACATCATTGCTGGAAGAACGGAGAACTAATTTATCAACTGCAATATTGTTGGTAGTACTATGTATCATCAATTGCAGTTTATTATTCTTCATTCCTGTCCACCAATGCGTGGGATAAATATTGATTTCATTTTGTGTGAATGCTGTAAATGAAACAAGTATAACTGCAGATAAAAAAAATATTTTTTTCATGAATATGTAGTTGGGGTTTTTTCAGTCATCATGGTGTCTTCAATTATTTCTGCAGCGGATACATCTTTAGTCTCTTTTACTAAAAAATTTAAAAATCCTGCAATAACCATTGAAACGCCACCTATTACAAGGGCATAAATGCTTTGACTGTTAAAAATTTCTTTTACAAAAAAACCGAGAATAGATGCTGCAACAATTTGTGGAATTACAATAAAAAAATTAAATACGCCCATATAAAAACCCATTTTGTCACCGGGTAATGCACCCGCTAACATGGCGTATGGCATGGTAAGTGTTGATGCCCATGCAAGCCCTACAAGTGCCATTGGCAGCAAAAGCAATTGGTTGTCTTTTATAAAAAATATAGAGATCAAACCTATACCGCCAAGAATAAGACAAAGCATATGTGTAAACCGCCTGCTTGTTTTTGCTGCTAATATGGGAAGTAAAAAAGCTGCTAAAGCTGATACACCATTGTACACCATAAACATCACACCTACCCAATCACCTGCATCCTGGTAATTTTTTGATTGTGTATCTGTGGTGCCATAGGCATTCTCAGCAACTCCGGAAGTAGTATATATCCACATGGCAAAAAAAGCGATCCAGGTGAAAAACTGAACAAATGCAAGCTGTAACATTGTTTTTGGCATGGTGCCTATCCCTGTAACAATTTCTTTTAATCCATTAAGTACGCCCCGTGACTTTAGTTTCTCCTCTTCCCATTTTTTAATATTTTCCGGTGGAAATTCTTTAGTGGTAAACACCGTCCACATAACTGATAAAAGAAAAACAACTCCTCCTATATAAAAAGAATATTTTACAGAATCAGGAATGATACCTTCAGGCGCAGTGTTACTTACCTGGAATACATTCGTAAAAATATAGGGCAACAATGATGCGATAACTGCACCGACGCCAATAAAAAATGTTTGCATGGCAAATCCTTCAGTACGTTGTGCATCCGGAAGTTTATCACCAACAAAAGCCCTGAACGGCTCCATAGAAATATTTATCGAAGCATCCAAAACCCAGAGCATTAAAGCAGCCATTATCAGTACGGAAGAATTAGGCATTACGAATAAAGAGATGGAGGCAAGGATAGCACCCAAAAAGAAAAACGGACGACGCCTGCCCCAATAGGAATGCCATGTGCGGTCGCTTAAATAACCGATGATGGGTTGAACCAACAGGCCTGTAACCGGAGCGGCCAGCCATAAATAACCAATGTCATCTATTTCAGCGCCAAGCGTTTGAAATATGCGGCTTACATTGGCATTTTGTAAAGCAAATCCAAATTGAATTCCAAAGAATCCAAAACTCATATTTACAAGTTGCCGGAAATTTAGAAAAGGTTTTTTCTGAGTGTTCGTTAAAGCGGTTAAGAGAGCTGGGGCAGCCATAAGCAATCAATTATGTTGATTGTTGAAAGTTAATAAGAAATGCTTTGTAATGTTTTTTAATTATTCATCTAAGTTCATGCTTTAATCTCATGCGCCCTTTCAGGCAATCTCATTAAGTTAAGTATATCCATTGCCCTGTTCTTTAGAACAGGGAACAGATAAATAATAATAGGAATGGGCTTTAGCCCAAATATTGTATTCTTGGGGCTAAAGCCCAAAAAAATAATTTCTTTGAGTTCATGCTTTAAATCTCATGCGCCCTTCAGGCAATCTCATTAAGTTAAGTATATCCATTGCCCTGTTCTTTAGAACAGGGAACAGATAAATAAGAATGGGCTTTAGCCCAAAATATTGTATTCTTGAGGCTTTAGCCCAAAAAAATAATTTCTTTAATCCCTGCACTAAAAGTGCAGGGCAATAGAAGTCAAGCCTTCACTTAATGACATGGCCCTTCAGGGAATGCGGGCTTAAAACTATGCGCCAATGGTAAAACCATTTGGCAGTACGGCCCCTTTTTTCACTACCACAATTCCATCTTTAATAGTAAACAGAGAATGGTCTTCGTCATGTAAATGCGACCCTCCCATTATTTTTACATCATCGCCTATCCTGCAATCTTTGTCAATGATAGCGTTTACAATATGACAACGTAGCCCAATACCTAACAAAGGAAGCCCTCGTTCCACATCATGATTAATTTCACCGAGTGTTTCAAAATAATCATTACCCATTAAATAGGTGCTGGAAAGGATTGTTTCATGGCCAATCCGGGAGCGGATACCAATAATAGAATTTTCAACTTTTGATGCATTAATTATAGAACCCTCTGCAACAATGGTTTTAATTAAAGTAGTGCCACTGACTTTTGCAGGAGGCAGCATGCGGGCACGGGTATAAATAGCTTTATCATTATCAAATAAATTAAATTGAGGCAGGTCTTGCGTTAACGCAAGGTTGGCATCAAAAAAAGCCTGGATGTTTCCTATATCTTCCCAATATCCTTCGTACTGGTAAGAAGCTACTTTATATTTGCCAATCGATTGAGGAATAATGTCTTTACCAAAATCGGTAGCCGCCTTGCTCTCGGTTTGCAGGAGATCAAATAATAATTTCCGGTTGAAAATATAAATGCCCATTGACGCGAGATAAACTCTTCCTTTACTTTTCATTTCGTCGCCTGTATCACTTACCCATTCATCCAAACCAGTTTTAGGTTTTTCAACAAACGAAGTAATAAAGGAGCCTTCGCTTTTTAAGATGCCAAATTCCGAAGCTTCTTTTTGTGCAACCGGGATGGTAGCAATGGTAATATCAGCACCACAATCTTTATGGGCTTTCAGCATTTCCTGGAAGTCTAATTGGTACAACTGATCGCCGGATAGAATTAATACATAATCACTTTGAAAAGGTGCAATATGTCGCAACCCTTGCCGTACCGCATCTGCCGTTCCCTGGAACCAGGTGGAATTATCGGGTGTTTGTTCCGCCGCCAAAATATCAACAAAAGCATTGCTGAACGTACTAAAATGATAGGTGTTTTTTATGTGCCGGTTTAGCGATGCAGAGTTATACATCGTCAATACAAACATGCGGGAAATACCGGAATGTAAACAATTTGAAATGGGAATATCGACCAATCGATATTTACCTGCAATAGGTACTGCCGGCTTTGAACGTGAAGCGGTTAATGGATACAATCTTGTGCCTGCACCACCACCTAAGATTACTGAAAACATCTCTTTCATGGCTATTCAATTTATAATTATAATTCAAATTTTTTTGTCTCCAGCTTATGTAATTCTTATCATCATCTGTTGTGTCACTCACTGCATCGGTTGGTAATTCTATTGAGCCCGTTTAGTTCCATCTTTCATTTAAAGATCCAAAAGTTTTTAATGCTTAGTCTCTGAGATCCCTCGTGCCTCGGGATGACAGTAAAAAATGCTTTTATAATGCTTACATTTCTATACTCCAAACATCAAAACAGACCACGAAAAAATCTGAAAAACAATCATTAGGTATGTAAAGAACTAACACACTAAAATGTACCTGCTGTCATCTGTCATCCGTCATCATCATCCGTCATCTACCAACTATCATCTATCATCCGCTTTGTAGCGATTCATACAACCGAATGTATTCCCCCGCTGACGCATCCCATGAGTGATCTATGTTCATCATGTAACTGCGCATCCAATTATACAGATCGCGTTTATTATTATAAAGGTCTATGGCACGCCCAACTGAATAAGTAATATCATTTACACTGGCATGGTTGAACCTTATGCCATACCCCTGCCAATCACCAAAATCTTTCACCGTATCCTTTAATCCGCCGGTGCTTCTCACAATAGGCACGGTTCCATATCGTAATGCGTACATCTGGTTAAGTCCGCAGGGTTCTACCCTGCTGGGCATTAACAAAAAATCAGCGCCTGCATACATTAAATGACTTAGGCTTTCATCATAACCTACGTAAGTATTTACATAACCATGCAACTGGTGATTTAATTCATCCAGTTTATTTTCTACAACTGCATCGCCGGAGCCTAACACTAAAAAATTAACACCGCCATGGTGATGATAAATAGAATTACGAATAGCGTCGGGTAAAATATCGGCTGCTTTCTCTCCCACCAAACGGCCGATAAACACAATCAAAGGTTTATCGATATCCAGTCCAAACCGGGCACATAATTCCTTCTTATTTTTCTTTTTACCCTCTTTTACCAAATGATCATCGTAATTTTTTATTATGAGATTATCTTTTTGAGGATTCCATACATCTGCATCTATACCATTTAAAATGCCAATACTTTTTCCCCGTTCATATTCCATTAAATTTTCAATTCCATTAGCAGCCTGCCGTAACTCGTCTAAATAACTATGGCTGACAGTAGTTACTTTGGAGGCACATTTTACAGCGCAGGCTAAGGGATTAATGTTTTTGTTCCAATCGAGCAAACCCCATTTCCACGAATCAAACGGCGGAAGCAAGAATGAATCATTCCAGTCTATCCAACCCTGGTATTGTGCATTGTGTATAGTAAATACAGTAGGGATACCTGCCAAATGATTAAAAGCATAACAGTATTTAAGCATAAATGGTATCAATGCAGTATGATGATCGTGGCAATGAACAACATCAGGCTTGTGCTGCCATTTACTTAGCCAGTCGCATACGGCAATCTCGAATGCAAGAAAACGTTCTGTATCATCATCGTATCCATATATCTTTTCCCTATCCAGCAACCCATTAATATCCACCAGGTAAAGGTCAAAACCAAGTTTATTGGTTTTTTCTTTTATAACTGCATAATTAAAATGATGGTTACCCATTTGTTGTGCGCCTTCATGCACCAACTCCCATTCATTTTCGTATAGAAATTTAGTTCGGTACATGGGCATAACCACTTTTGCAAAATGCCCCAGTTCATTTTGATATTTGGGCAAGGCCCCTACCACATCGCCCAACCCACCAGCTTTTGCCATCGGGTAACATTCCGCTGATACATGAATAATTTCCATACAATTTTATGTAACCAATATTAAATTAGTAAGTAATCCGGTTATTGCCAATTAAGAATTAGTTGACGGCTAATAAAGATTTTTTACCAAATTATATTATTTGTCCGGTATTGATGATTTCTGTTTATTTTGAGTAACCTTTTACATTCTATAAAACAAAACAAGCTTATGGCAGGTTCAATAACAGCATCACACAACGCTGCTATCCGAAGCAGTTCAGCTACTATACCCACTAATTATGGTGCCTTAGGTACTTTAGTAACCGTCTTTTTCTTTTGGGGGTTTATTGCAGCAGGCAACTCTGTTTTTATTCCTTTTTGTAAGCATTATTTTCAACTGGACCAATTTCAAAGCCAGTTGATTGATTTTGCTTTTTATACTGCGTATTATGTTGGGGCATTGGGCTTGTTTGCTTATGGCTCTTTTGGTGGTAAGGACCTGGTAGGCAAATGGGGTTACAAAAAAAGCATTGTTTATGGTTTGCTTTTCTCTGCACTTGGTGCAGCCGCTATGATCATTGCCGTAAATGCTAATGCGTTTGCGGGGATGCTGGTTGGTTTATTTATTGTCGCCTTAGGATTTTCATTGCAGCAAACCGCTGCCCAACCATTTGCTATTTCTCTGGGCGACCCTGCAACCGGCACAAGCCGTGTAAATCTTGGCGGCGGTATTAATTCATTTGGTACAACCATTGGTCCCATTGTAGTAGCTCTTGCTTTATTTGGTACAACTGCCGCTATAACAGATGAAAAAATTGCAGCATTAAGCCTTGGCAAAGTAATTCTCTTGTACAGTTGTGTGGGTGGCTTATTTATTGGTGCTGCAGCTCTTTTTTATTTTTCAAAAAAAGTGCCGGCAGGCGTTATGGTTGAAAAAACAGAAAAGGCTAATAAAGCATTATACACGTTGATAATTATGACAGGCTTGCTCATTATCATGTTTGTCCCGGTTTTTAGTAGCTATAAAACAGATTTAACCAATGCCTCGGAAGCTGAAAGACACTCAATGGAAGCTTACAGAATGCGGTGGCTGTTAGGTGCATTGGCTGTAGTAGTAATTGGATTATTAGCCGCAAATATGAGTGCTAAGAAAAATGCAGATGGATGGGGAGCCATGAAATTCCCACAATTGGTTTTAGGCATGTTAG
>JALZIY010000020.1 GCA_030860085.1 Bacteroidota bacterium
ATAGTCAATAATAAACTTATGCAAGTCAGATGTGTTGATGTATTTTAATATTTCTTTTGGTTGAATGTTATTGTTTGATTGCTTCATACCTTAAATTTTACCAAGATTGTTGCAAAGATTTCTCTCAAACTAGAAAAAAATCATTTCAAATTGCCTATTGCCTATTGCATATTGCCCATTGCCCATTGCCTATTGCCCATTGCCTATCCTTTCTCTACCACCCCTACACACCCCATCCCTTGCGCATTATGCAACCCCAAACCAGCACCCATCGCCATTTCCAGCAACTCCTTTGGCGCCTGCACTTGCAACTGGAATTTTGTATAGCCACGAATTTTAGTTTGGGCAGCAGTGCCGCTTTTTATAGTTATTAATCTCTGCTGCGGAGGATGCGAATAGAACTTTACCAACATGCTCAATGCCGATTGATCTTTCCAAACTTCTTTTCCATGAACAGCCGTCCATTTTTCCAGCCAGTTGTAAACAAGGCATTGTGTAAAATCTTCATCTTGAGGTGACCGGTAATCGTAATGTCCTCTTTCATTCTTTCTTCCCACCACCAACGGCGAAAGAGGCTGCAAAAGAATAATGGCATCATTAGCAATGGCCTCCGGTAACTTTCCACCGCAGTTATTGTAAAACCTGTCTTGCTGCCTGCATCTGCAATCTCTAAATGCTGGTTCATAAACAGGCCTTTTATAAAATTTTCTGCTGCTACAGGCATGTAAAAACAAATGATCAATTCGGCTTCGCCGGTAATCAATTGCATCCGGTCGCCCCTTTTTTGAAATGGTGTTTTAATATCGGAAAAAGTAAAAAGCTTAAATTGTTTATACCCTTCGCCATACCCGGTGTTGTGAAGAAACGCTGCAAACTCAGCATCGGCGCTCTGAATGATTTTATAAATGGCTGAAGATAATGGGTACTGGTAATTAAATGGAATGAATGCTCCGGGATTGGTTTGCAAGCTTAGTTTAAAACGCATAATGTATAATGGAAGATATGCTAAAACTATTAGTAATGAGAAATAGAAATTTAAATTTGATTAACTATTAAAATTTGAAAGCCAACCACAACCATCCCACACAGAACTAATTCCTTTAATTTTGGATTTACCAATTTACACTCAATAAAGAATTCAATTTGTGCGACGATGCCAGCAGAAATTAAAATATGAGATATCCCCGCAGGCTTTCATCAGGCACCAACAATATTGTTATAGCTCTTAACCAAACAGAAGTGGCTAAGCTTTACCTCGCAGATACCCGCTCCGATCTCGGCTCGGAAGCCGAAAAAATGAAATATGCCAATAAGGTAAATGGGTTGGTGTGCAATTTCATACGGCTGGATTTTGATGAAACGCTAAAAGCCGAAATGTTAGTGATGGAACGCATATATCCCATAGATTACCGGGCTTACGAAGTGGAAAGGAGAGAGCTTTGGTTTGATGTTTTCAAAGATGAATTGGAAAAACTTCACAAAGCAGGATTTGTGCATAGGGATATCAGAAGGCCCTCTGATCAGGATGGGCTCCACTTTGACAACATCCTTCTTACCGAACAAGGTATTAGATTGATAGATGTAGGTATATCTTATTTAAAAGAACAAGTAGGTGAAAAAATATTTAATAAAGCAGTGGAAATTGAAATGGAGGAAATATTAAATTTTCAAAACTACTTTTTAAACCGTTAATTCATCCTCAGACATGCATTGCCCGGGGGGTGGATTTTATCCCATCATCTTCTGCCACAATTCAGGAATACGTTTTATCCAAACGATCTCTTTCATTTTTACAGCCGCTTCCTGAACAGGTGAACCAAAATATTTTTTTCCTCCTTCAATGGAAGCAGGCACACCACTTTGCGCATACACTTCGGCGCCTTCGCCAATGTTAAGGGTTTTACTTACACCTACCTGTCCCCAGAGAATTACATTATCCTGTATGGTAGTAGCACCTGCAACGCCTACCTGAGCCGCAAACAAACAATTTTTTCCTATCACAGTATCGTGGCCAATATGAACGAGGTTATCTATTTTTGTTCCGGCCCCAATAATTGTATCGCTGCTAACACCCCGGTCAATGGTACAGCCTGCGCCAATCTCTACATCATCCTGTATGACTACCTTCCCACAGCTTAGCATTTTTTTATAATGCAATTCACGGCTTATCTTTTTATTATAATAAAAGGCATCGCTACCGATAACCGTTCCTGCCTGTATAATAACACTATTGCCAACAACGCAATGATCCATGATTACCACATTAGGATGAATTATACAATTGCTGCCAATGGAAACATGGTTGCCAACATAGGCACCCGGCATAATGATGCTGTCTCTGCCAATTGAAGCAGTATCGCTGATATTTTTTAGTGAAGGATTAAAAGGACGAAAATGATTTACAATTTGCTGGTAAGCTTCGAAGGGTTCATCAACCAGCAACAATGCTTTGTGTGGAGGAAAGGAAGTTTCCTGGTTGATGATAATATAAGAAGCTGCTGAGTCTATGCACTTCTTATAATATTTTGGATGGTCAACAAAAACAAGATCGCCTTCCTCCACTTTATGGATCTCATTAATGCCTGTAGCGCTTGCTTCTGCATTGCCAAAAATTTCTGCGTTAATAATGCTTGCTATTTCTGTAAGTGGCACGGGTAGCTCGAAACGCATAAAAAATATTTAAACGTAAAGGTAAATGAAGAAGGGTGCACATGCATTAATGATGAACAGTGAATGAGATGAAAATTAAATATCAGAACTAAGAAATGCAAACTGAGTTTCCGCGAAAACTGTTGGAAAAAAAATGAAGAATCGTAAGAAAAAAATATTCACCGCCTCATTGTATTAACAAGAAGAGATAAAAAATGTTAATAAAAAAGTTTATAATTTTTTTTAGTTAGCAAAAAATCTTTTTAATATTGTGATAGGAAATTTATTTCCTTACTTACTAACCCATCTACATATTAGCTCCCGACAGTTCGGGGGCTTTTTATTTACTCCCCATACAGCTTTTATAATCACTATTAGAATAACTTTACGCACATCAAAAAATTGCAGCACGGATGCTTAAATCAATGACCGGCTTTGGCAGAGCAGAGAATACAGTAGGTGATAAAACTTTTTTAATTGATATTAAATCGCTTAACGGAAAACAATTTGAACTACAATTAAAAATGCCTGCTTTCTTAAAGCCGTTTGAATTTGATATTCGCAAAGTGTTGTCAGAGGGGCTTGGACGAGGCTCTGTCGAGTGTATGATAAGCTTAAAAGAAACCGGTAATGCCAAACCCATCACTATTAACACAGACCTTGCAAAGGCTTACTATCACCCGCTTTCACAGTTGGCTGCTGAACTTAATTTAGAAAAAGGCGACCTGTTAAGTACTATCCTCAAGCTTCCGGAAGTCATCACTCCATCCAGTGAAACATTAACGGACGAAGAATGGCAACAATTCAAAAAAGTTTTGCAGGGCGCTATCCATAATCTAAATGATCACCGCATGGACGAAGGCAAATCATTAAAAGTGGAATTGGAATTACGTATTGATAATATTTTTCAACAGCAAAAAGAAGTGGTTGAATTAGAACCGCTTCGCCAGCAAAAAATCCGCGAAGGCATTACCAAACTGCTGGAAGAAAATGTAGGCAAGGAAAATTATGACGACAATAGATTGGAACAGGAGCTTATCTATTACATCGAAAAAATTGATATTACAGAAGAACAGGTGCGGTTAAAAAATCATTGCGACTATTTTACCACTATATTAAATGAAGAGGAAGAATCAAAAGGGAAAAAACTTTCTTTCATTTTGCAAGAGATTGGCCGCGAAATAAATACGACCGGCGCAAAGGCCTACGATGCAACCATTCAAAAATGCGTAGTGTTGATGAAAGATGAATTGGAAAAAGCAAAAGAACAGGTATTGAATGTTTTGTAAAAATGTATCA
Organism: Bacteroidota bacterium; assembly: GCA_030860085.1. Classification (GTDB taxonomy): domain Bacteria; phylum Bacteroidota; class Bacteroidia; order Chitinophagales; family Chitinophagaceae; genus Flavisolibacter. Next base: position 3,949 of record JALZIY010000020.1, read on the forward strand.
TAGATAATAAGGATCAGAAATTGTGTGCTTTCCAAATTTTCGTCTGGCGAATATAATTGTGGGCAGTGAGGACCTGCCCATGGCAACCGCCCGGTTGTTGTCTGCACTCACCGGAAAAAAATTTGGGATTGCACTAAATATTTAACCTATTTAGATTGTAACATGTTTGCCGAAAGAATTAAAATATTCTTTTCAACTCTCAATCTGATATTCAAAGCTTTTTTTCTTTGCCTTTCTGCTTGCACTTTACTGCTGGCTTCCTGTGGTACGATTGATCTCTATGAAAAAGTTACAAACATTCCAAAAAATAAATGGCGTTCAACCTTTAAACCTTCTTTTACATTTTCCATAAAAGATACAACCACTAATTACCAGCTATATCTTATTATTCGCCACAACGAAAAGTATAATTACAATAATATCTGGCTAAACCTTTACACAAAGTCACCGGATGGTACCGTATCAAAAGCTCCTTATGAATTCCCTTTAGCTACCAATGAAAAAGGGTGGCTGGGTACCGGCATGGATGATCTGTATGAACACCGCATTGCATTAACCCCTTTGAACAGGCAGTTTTATTTTAAAAAACCCGGCAACTATACTTTCAGTCTCGAACATATTATGCGTGAAGATCCATTGGAAAATGTAATGAATGTAGGTTTGCGTATTGAAAAAAAATAAATGCTAAAAGATGGGGCAGGAAAGTAAAAAGGGTTTGCGCCGCGCCACCGTTATTTTTTGGATCCTCTTTCTTTATATAATTGCAGCATTGATCTGGTGGTTTCTTTCGTTGGAGCAGCAAAACAGATCTATTCATCAACTTAGAAAGGATCGGTTAACCGTCACTTCACAAAACAATGCGGCATATAATAAAGAAGTAGCAAAAATTGAAAAATCGCGAAGACGTGAAACGTTTAAGTACGCTACAGAAGGTCTTACTTTTTTGTTACTGATCGTTTTTGGAGCCGCTTACATTTACAGGCTTGTACGGCGCCAGTTTAAATTACAATTGCAGCAACAAAACTTTGTAATGGCTGTAACGCATGAATTAAAAACGCCCATCTCTGTTGCCAGGTTGAATTTAGAAACTATGCAAAAGCATAAGCTGGAGGAAAGTAAGCAGAAAAAGTTATTGCAAATGACATTGCAGGAAACAATGCGATTGGACACACTTATCAACAATATTCTTATTTCTTCCCAATTAGATGGCGATGTATATAAGACTTCCAAGGAAGAACTAAATTTTTCCGATTTGCTGGCTGATGTTATTCAGCAATTTCAAAACCGTTACGCTGAAAAAAAAATTATTTCTGAAATTGCGCCCGAAGTTGAACTAAGAGGCGACCCGCTTTTATTAAAAATGTTAGTTAGTAACCTGCTGGAAAATGCAAACAAATATGCTGAAAAGCAAACCAGTGTTATCTGCCGATTACAAAAAAACGATCGCAAAGTACAATTACAAATTATTGATGAAGGAGTAGGTATAGCTGATGAAGAAAAGAAAAAAGTCTTTGAAAAATTTTACCGCTCAGGAAATGAGCAAACACGTAAAACGCAGGGTACGGGACTTGGCTTATTTATTTGCAAAAAAATTGCACATAGCCATAGGGCCAATATTACCATTGCAGATAATGAACAGGGTGGAAGTAATTTTACTGTAACTTTTAATACTAAATAAAAAGTATAATCTAAACTAAATGTCAAAGCTGTCTATTTTACTGGTGGAGGATGAGGAAAACCTGCATGAAGCATTAAAACTAAATTTAGAATTAGAAGGCTATGAAGTCAGCTCGGCGTATGACGGTGCTGCTGCTTTAAAAGCTATGGAAGATGAATACTTTGACCTTATTATTATGGATATTATGTTACCTGAAATTGATGGTATTGATGTAACGCAGACCATCCGGCTAACCAATAATGAAGTACCGATTTTAATATTAAGCGCCAAAAACAATAGTGAAGACAGGGTGCTGGGTTTAAAAAAAGGAGCAGATGATTATTTAACCAAACCCTTTAACCTGGAAGAACTGTTGTTACGTATAAATAAATTGATCCGGAAAAATAAAAAATTACAGGATAGATCAAACATGGGTGATAGCTATACGTTTGGCGGGCATACGCTCAACTTCAAAGCGCAGGAAGCTATTACAAAAAACGGTGAAAAAATTGAACTGAGTAAAAAAGAAACCATGTTACTGAAGCTGTTGATAGAAAATAAAAACGAAGTAGTGACAAGAGAAAAAATACTTCAGTCGGTTTGGGGTTACAATGTTTACCCCACCACACGCACCATCGACAACTTCATTTTAAACTTTCGCAAATATTTCGAAGATGACAGCCGCAATCCTGTGTACTTCCATTCCGTTCGCGGGGTAGGTTATAAATATGCTGAAGCCTCCCCAACCCCTCCGAAGGAGGGGGCTTAGCATCCGCACAGAACCGAATAATTGAGGCAGGTTTTACTCTCCGGAAGCCGGACTTGTGCGTAGCGAAGTCCTCCCTTCGGGGAAGATTTAGGTGGGCTTTTTACAAATCACCCAATTGCGGGCGAATAACAATCTCTTCAACTGTTGCTTGTGGCGATAAGCGGCTGGTTGTATAAATTAAGGTGGCAATATCTTCCGGTTCCATAATGCGGTCTTCACTTACACCACTGCCTTTCCATGAATCAGTAAATACAGCGCCGGGAATAATAGCGGTAACTTTTATATTGTGTGGCATTAATTCTTTCCGCAGATTTTTTGTAAACCCCAATAAAGCATATTTTGAAATACTATAAGCACCGCCATTAGGATAGGCAGCTAAACTGGCAATAGAACAAATGGTAAAAATATGACCGGTTTTGTTTGCTATCATTTTAGGTAGTACAGCCC
>JALZIY010000021.1 GCA_030860085.1 Bacteroidota bacterium
CATTTATGTTTGCAAGTGAAGCAAGATTTGGAATAAAGGTTTCGGAAGAATATCGTTTTGTTGTATTTACCGGCCCTGTGCCTTCTCTTTTTGCCAAACCCATTAAGGTAAAAGTGGAAACAAAATATATTCGTGCAGCTAGAGGTGGTACCGGTGCTGCAAAATGTGGTGGTAATTACGGCGGTGCTTTGTATCCCACGCAATTAGCCAGGGAACAAGGCTATGACCAGGTGCTGTGGACTGACGCTAAAGAAAATAAATATATTGAAGAATCCGGTGCAATGAATGTAATGTTTGTCATTGGCAACACGCTTGTTACACCCTCTTTATCCGATTCTATTCTTGATGGCGTTACGAGGGATTCGTTGATTACACTTGCAAAAGATTTAGGTTTTAAGTTAGAAGAGCGACCCATCAGTATAGATGAACTGGAAAAAGCATTTCGTGATAAAATCATTACTGAAGTATTTGGAGTAGGTACAGCAGCAGTAGTGGCACCCATCCAGACAATTCATATGAATGGTATTGATTTTCAGTTATCACCTTACAGGCCGGAAAATATTTTGTATAAATTAAAAAACGAATTGGAATTAATACGGACGGGCCAAGTAGTTGACAGGCGTAACTGGAATTTTATTATATAATTTGTTCGTGTTTTTTTTGAGAATTGGTTGGCTAAGGCCAACCTTTTTTTATGCTCGAGCGAGGGTCATGCTGTCATGTCGATGTATATCGGCACCTTTCTCTTTTACTCTAAATTTTAGAGAAAGATGCTGACATTCGTCAGCATGCCAGACAAAAATCTTAAGAATCACTTAATCACTTTTTTTTTGTAAAAACAGCATTGCAACAATTGCTTATAATCATTATTTTCGCAGCCATATGAAAAACCCAATGTACACCAATAGCCTTGCTCTTCTTTCGTTTCTTCTTTTTATTTGCTCCGCATGCAACAATGCCCAATCGAATAAAGAAAACCCGCAATCAAAAGAGCTTGTAAAAACTGAGCCGGCCCACAAAGGATTAGATACAGCCGCTTATGATAAATTAATGAAGGATATCAGTAATGGCGATACAACAGGTAACTGGCCTGTGAAAGGACCGTATCCATTACCCGGTGCCATACTTCCTTTTAACCGTGTAATAGCTTTTTACGGCAACCTGTATAGTAAGCGCATGGGCATTTTGGGAGAAATACCAAAAGCAGACATGCTAAAAAAATTACAGAAAGAGGTAGCAAACTGGCAGGCTGCCGATAGTTCCGTTCCGGCTATTCCGGCGTTGCATTACGTAGCGGTTACCGCACAAGGCATGCCGGGCAAAGATGGCAAACACAGGATGCGTATGCCTTTTCATCAGATTGATACTGTTATTAGTTGGGCAAAAGAAATTAATGCACTCACATTTGTTGACATCCAGGTAGGGCATAGCAATGTAAAAGATGAGACCCTGGCCCTGGAACCTTATCTAAAAATGCCTACTGTACATTTTGGTATTGATCCAGAATTTTCAATGAAGGGTGGCGAAAGGCCAGGTGCTAAAATAGGAATGTTCAATGCAGATGATATTAATGATGCGATTGATGTGCTGGCGGATATTGTTCGTAAAAACAATCTGCCTCCAAAAATTTTGATCATTCATAGGTTTACGCAAGGCATGGTTAGAAACTATGAAAAAATAAAATTAGTTCCGGAAGTGCAGGTGGTAATAGACATGGATGGATTTGGCGATAAAATCTTAAAAAAATCTACCTGGCTGCGTTATATAAAAAAAGAGCCAGTGCAGTTTGCAGGATTTAAAATATTTTATAAAAATGATACAAAGACCGGTGCAGACCAACTGTACCAGCCCGAAGAATTGGTAAAGTTTACACCGAGGCCAATGTATATACAGTATCAGTAAACAAAACCTTATTTGTACCAAAAATCTTTTAATTAATTTTTAATCCTGAATAAGAATATTTCCTAACACCCCTTTAGGGGATAGGGACATTATAACCCAATCTTCCTTCCAATACGTTGATAGGTGGGATTATCCGGTTCGTGGAAAAAACGTTGTTCTACCTTCATGTAAATCATAATTCCATATTTTTCATCTGTCAATTTTTCAAGGATGTTTAAGGCTTTATCCATTTGCCCCAGGTTACTTTTTATGACAGCAATGCCATATAGCTTATCATTATTTAGTGGTGGTAATTCAAGTTCCGACAGCAATTTCTTTGCTTCATTTGTGTTCCCCATTTTAGCATAAACTGCACCCAGCACGCCAAGCATAACGGGCCGCCTGTTTGCAAGATTAATTGCTTTTTTTAATGCCGCAACTGATTTTTCATACTCATTTGTTTTATAATAGGTCATCCCAACCGAAAAATATCCTTCAGCATAATTCGAATCAAGGGTCAATGTTTTATCAATTTGATTGATAGCTTTATCCGTCTCGTTTCTAAAATGATATATCCGGGCTAAACCGTTATTAACGCTAAGCGAAAGCGGGTCAAGCTGATAGGCTTTCTGAATTTCGCTAAGTGCTTCATCTAACCTAACATGAATGGCAAGAAATAATGCATACCATTCATGCGCTGTGGCATAACCTGGTTTTAATTCAATAGCTCTCTTAAATTCTTTTTCTGCCCCCTTCCAATCCCAGTCAATCCTAAATTTTATATAGCCTAAAGCTGCATGCGCCTCTGCCAGTGTTTCATCAATCTGCAATGCTTTCGTAACAGCCTCTTTGGCTTTTGTTTCAGCAACGTTCCTGGAAATATTACCGTAACCGGCAACGCCAATCAAGGTATATGCATAAGCAAGGCTTGCGTAGGGCAAAGGAAATCCAGCATCCTCCAATATTGATTTTTCAAAATGAGGAATAGAGGCCTGTATACTTTCAGGTGTTCGTTTGTTTAAATAATTTTTACCAATCAGGTACTCCTCGAAAGCAATGCTGTTACTGGTGTGATTTTTAGCTAATTGCTCTTTTTCAGATGAAACCAATCTTATTTTTAATTCATCAGCTACGTTTTGGGCTATCTCACTCTGGACCATAAAAATATCTTTCAGTTCCTTGTCATAATTCCTTGACCACGTAGGTTCCTGGGTAGAAACATCTATTAATTGTAACGTTATCCGGGCTTTATTTTCAATTTTCCTTACGCTGCCTTCCAGTATAGTGCCCACCATCAATTCTTTTCCTATCTGTGAAATATCTTTATCCATTGATTTATATTTCATGATAGATGTTCTTGCAATTACATTCAGTCCGCCAATTTTAGATAGATTGGATATGATTTCTTCTGTCATGCCATCTGCAAAATATTCATCCTTTGCATCATTGCTTATATTGGTCAATGGTAAAACAGCCAACCTTGATTTAGAATGCGGCGTTACCTTTTGCTGATAGTTTTTTATATAAAAGAATGAACCAATAAGTATTAAAACACCCAATAAAAGCAGGCTATAAATTATTATTTTTCTTGCTGGAGTTTTTGCTTTTAATTTTTTACCCGGTGTAATCCATGGAAGCAGTACAGAGTAGACATCCACTGGCATAGCAATGTTCTTCAATTTTTCTTTTCCAAGTTTACAATAGGATAAGGAACTTTATTCCTTACCTGCCGGGCTACATCTTCCGAAATACATATGCCTCCTGGTTTAGCCAGGGGTTCCATCCTTGCCGCAATATTTACACCATCTCCATACACATCCTGGTCGGTGTACACAACATCGCCAATATGCAGGCCGATTCGTATCAGTACATGCCGGTCCTGTGGTACTTCTTTATTTCGTAAGTGTAATGCTTCCTGTATTTCTATGGCACAGATAGTAGCTTGGACGGCGCTGTTGAATTCTGTAAAAAAAGAATCACCTGCTGTTTTTATTTCTCTTCCATCATGTTTGGTGAAGAACGGCCTTACAATATTCCTGTGTTCATCAAGCAACTCAAGCGCCAGCGCCTCATTTCTTTGTGTGAGAGCACTGTACCCTACTATATCAGTAAACATTATTGCAGATAATCGTCTCATCACTGGAATTTAAAAAAATGAAGTAGTTAATTAAAATTAATGAATAAAGCCGTTGACATTTTTGTAAGGTTGCCTGTAAGAGGTTGAAGTCTTTTGTACCGGCTGATTAGCCTTGATTAACTTTTATTTGCACAGCTTATTTTAAAGTAACAAAAGACTCGTTCATCAGTAAGAATGCTATAGAGTTGTTTGTCATAAATACGAAGGCTGTAGAAATCATAAGCCTTGTTTTAAAGCATTTCAGATAATCTAAAGATTGTTGCATAACACCCCTTTAGGGCAATGTCATTTAGTTAGGGAATTTGGGTTTCAATTGCCCCGCCTTTTAAGGCGGGATATAAAATGCAATTGCTTTTCGCTGAGCTTTAGCCCAACACAGTAGTAGTAGTATTTGTCAGAAGTTGGGCTAAAGCCCAGAGATAATTGATACTTCATTACCCCGCTCTAAAGAGCAGGGCAATTATAAAAACCCTTAACTAAATGACATTGCCGTTTAGGAAATGGAGGCCTACCATTGCTAAACTCCTTTTCAGGGGGATGGGGCTACTTATAGCAGACCCAATTCTTTTACCGGGTCCCAAAACTTATTTTCAAAATCCTGCACCTTATCATTCTTTACTTCTATACCTTCTTTTTCCAGTAATTGCTGCATTTGGCCGGGATCAGCAAAATGCATTTTACCGGTTAATAAACCCTGGCGGTTGATTACACGGTGTGCCGGTACCTTTGGTTTCATGCCATGTGCGTTGTTCATTGCCCAGCCAACCATTCGTGCAGAAGACTTTGCACCTAATGCTGCTCCAATAGCACCATATGTTGTAACCCGGCCTTTTGGGATTTTACGCACCACATCGTAAACGGATGCAAAAAAAGATTCATTTCTCCCAACAACAACCGGGAGCCTATTTTTTGATTGCTTATTTTTTTGCACGGCTAAAATTCGTGCAATTCGTTGGAATTTGTATTCCCTCTTTTTGCTAATGCTTCCGAACGATTTGGTTCCGGCACGGCTTCATAATGATAAGGACAATGCCTGCAACCCATTCCACAGCAATAACCTTTTTCTAAATGATATTTTTCAGTGAATACCATTAAACCATTTTCATTAAAGTAATAATCACGACCCTCTATTAGCTTCTGCGACGAAGTGTGAAATTTATCCGGCTTTTTCATTTTTTAATCCTCATGTAATAATTTGTCCATTTCAACGCCGGGTAATAATGCAGGTAATGTAAATGAAAGATAATGAATGCGATTGCTTTGGGCAATGTCTAAGGATTCATAATGTGTTTTAATCCTTAGCTCCGGTTTCATTTGTAATTGCTGATAAATATTATCTGATTCTTCAATTAATAAGCAGCCATATTGATGAATGACATTTTTGGTGAACTGATAAAGTTCAGGGCTGTCAGTTTTGAGATGAATTTTTCCGCCCGCCCTAAGTATGTGCTGGTACATCCGCAGAAATTTGGGATGCGTTAAACGTTTTTTTGATTTGGAAATTCGTAGTTGCGGATCGGGAAATGTGATCCATATTTCTTCTACTTCATCCTTATTAAAATAGCTTGCAATACCATCAATCTGGATACGCAAGAAAGCTACATTTTGCAAGCCCTGGTTTAAAGCTTTTTTTGCACCTACCCAAAGTCGATTCCCCTTTAGATCAACGCCAATAAAATTTTTATTGGGATAAAGTTGTGCCAGCCCCAAGCTATATTCTCCTTTACCGCAAGCCAATTCCAAAATAATGGGATGATCATTTTTAAAAAATGTATTCCAGTTTCCTACCATGTCTTCGGGATACTGCAGCACATTGGCAAATGTTTTTACTTCTGCAAAGCGAATTAATTTTTTTTGTCCCAAGGAAGGTTTTAGAGTTTAATGTTTGCAGTTTAAAGTTGGGTTAACGTTGTAATATAATCAAACCTGATAAGTTGGTGCTTCAGTAAAAAATGCCAAAGCAATCATTGTAAAACGATTATAATTGCGTGAATTTATGAAGGCAAAATTAGATGACTAAAATTAAGGTGTTACACCGGTGGTTTCTTTTCGGGAACGGGAAGAGTTAAACATAAGTTCCTGCACTTTTTCTTTATCTTCTTTTTCTTTTTTTAAATCGAACATGGTTCCGAAGAGGCGGTCCCAAATGGTAGTGCTAACACCAAAACCTTTTTCTTCATCCTTATAATGATGCAGATGGTGATTTCGCCATAAGGGCTTCATCCATTTGAAAGGAGGATTCCAGGCATGGATGGCATAATGCATAGAACCATACATTAAATAGCCAAAAAGAAAACCAGGAAAAAAAGCAAAAACATTTTCCCGCATAGCTAAATACAATAAACCAAAAATGACTAACGCTAAAATAAGGCTCGGTAAAGGTGGCATAAACAACCGCTCCCTGTCGCGGGGATAATGATGATGATTGCCGTGCATAATGTAAATGATCTTTTGGGCCCGTTCACTTTCGGCAATAATATGAAACACCCAACGGTGCATAATATATTCAAAAAGCGTCCAACTCAACATACCTAAAAAGAAAAGCAAAGCAATTTTACCTCCGCTAAAATCAAATTTATTTGCTACATAAAAAGGCAATCCAACTACCACAGGCAAATATATGCCCCATATAACCAGGGGATGAACCTTGGTTAATTTTTCAAGTGCGGGTTCTTTAAATAATTGTGCCTGTCCTTTATTGTGAATTTTCTCAAATTTCATACGATGAAGTTTGCAGTACAAAAATACGGTCTGAATCTAAAATAGCGGTATTGCTGTTAAGGTAGTTTGTTAATGTTAATTTTTACTGTTTTAAGAGCCGGCTTACTTTAACCAGGTTATATTTTTTTTCTGATAGCCATTGCAATAATTGCGGAAGTAAATGGTAGAGCTTATCAGTTCTTTTAGGGTCGGTACCGATATGCATTAACAGGATGGCGCCGTTTAACCCGTTAGATGATTTTTTTTCGTAATCAATAATGGATTGATAAATGGTTGCTGAATTGCGGTAATTCTTTGCATCGGGGGTTGTGTAATCTGTATGGCTTAAAGTTCCTGGTGAATAATTTATTAATTCAAAACCCAATTGTTTTGTCCAGGCAGCAATCGTATCGTTATACCATTCATAAGGTGGCAGAAAATAACCGGCTTGTTTTTTTGAAATACCAAAAGCGGCCATCTTTTTATAATTTTCTAAAAGGTCTTTTTTAAATTCCTGTTCAGTCAATAGTAAACTGTCACGTTTTGTCCAGTCGCAATACAACAAGTGTTCATCACTGTGAGCGCCCAGATAATGCCCGTCATTTTTTAATTTTTTGACGATAGTTGTAAATGCAGGATTATTATAGAATCTACCAGTAAAAAAGAACGAGGCTTTTGTCTTATTTGATTTTAAAATATTGGCAATTTCATGACCGCCATCTGCAAATTCATCACCCGTAAAAACAATAGCTATTTGTTTTTTTGAAGTATCTCCGCGGATGATAGCAC
>JALZIY010000026.1 GCA_030860085.1 Bacteroidota bacterium
ACAACAGATAAACCAATCCATACTGCAAAGGCATAGAATGATCCCACATAGGCATAGTCACGTTCACGGGGCTGGTTACCCGGTTGATTTAAATAAAGCACAACAGCAAAGCCTGTGAAAAAGAAAAGAAGGAAGTTTATGAGCCAGTCTTTCCGGTCTTTTAAAAAATGAAACACACAACCAAGTATGCCTAAAAAGAAAGGAAGCAGGTACAATTTATTATTGGCTTTATTGTGTTTCAGGCTTTGGGGCATTTTGCTTTGATCGCCTAAACGGGCATTGTCTATTAAAGAAATTCCTGTTATCCAATTGCCATCTCTTTTATTACCAAATCCTTGTATATCATTTTGCTTACCAGCAAAATTCCACATAAAATAACGCCAGTACATGTGTCCCATTTGGTAAGTAATAAACCAGTTAATATTATCTGCATAGGAAGGAGCGTCATATTTTGTTTCACCGGTTTGCTGGTTTTGACTTCGCTCAAGGCCTAACCAATCAGCATAAAAATCAGCGTGCCCCTGGTCATTGCTTTTATCCCAAACCCTGGGAAATAATTGTTTGTCTTTACTGGCAAATTCGGGATCCTGCACCTTTCCTATTTCTACATAAGAATCTTTTCCCTTAGTGTATTTCATTTCCCCATCCTTCAGCCTCACTCTTCCATCACTTCCATATTCATACTCAGCCTGGAAATGGGGACCATAAATTAATGGCGCTTCCCCATATTGCTCACGAGCCAAATAATAATTAAGAGTCATGGGGTTATCTACATTATTCATATCTAATGCAGGATTGGCATTAGAGCGGATCAACGTAGTAACATAGGTTGAGTAACCCAACATCATAAAAATAAAACACCATAAACCGAGGTGTAAGAAGGAATAATTTTTGCGCCTTGCGTAACGAAGACCAAACCATATTAAAATTCCCAGCAGAATAAAAAAGAAAATAAAGCCGGAGAAAAATGGCAGTCCAAAACTATTTACAAACCAGATATCGAACTTACCTGCATATTTTACGGTCCATTGTATGGCAACAACCTGCACAATGCCTGTTATTAAACAGCCAATCAGAAAAGCCCAGATAGCTCCCTTGCGTGTATAATTATAGCGCTTGTAATAATAGATCATTACAATGGCCGGAATGGTTAATAAGTTTAATAAGTGAACGCCAACGGAAAGGCCCATCATAAAAAATATAAATACTATCCACCGGTCAGCACGGCTTCGTAAAACCCTGTCTGAACCTGCAGCATCATCTGCACGTTCCCATTTTAACATAGCCCAAAAAACAAGCGCGGTAAAAAAAGATGATAAGGCATAGACTTCGCCTTCTACAGCGCTAAACCAAAAAGAATCGGAGAATGTATAAGCTAATCCGCCTACAATACCGGCACCCATAATAGTATATATCTGGGGCAAAGTCGGTTGCACATTTAAGCCAACCATCAGTTTACGTGCAAAATGGGTAATTGTCCAAAACAAAAAGAGTATGGTAAAGCCACTTGCGACTGCACTCATCACATTCACTGCATAAGCTGCGCTTGCACCGTTGTCTCCAAAAAGAATAATAAAAAAACGTCCTATTAAAGTAAAGAGGGGAGCGCCGGGAGGATGCGGCAATTGGAGTTTGTAAGCGCTGGCGATAAACTCACCGGTATCCCAAAAACTTGCCGTTGCTTCGGCCGTTGCTATATAAACGATACAGGCGACTGCACAAATTACCCAGCCGGTAATGTTGTTTACTTTTTTAAAATTCATAAAGAGGTTTGGTCTTTTTAAAGTAGCGCAAAAATAGGCAAGGGGCTAAATTAAGTGCAAAAGAATATGATAAAAGTTAAAAGGTGTCGCCCCCATTCCATAAAGGGGAGTATGCTAAAATCCCCTAAGGGTAGGTTACCATCCTCTAAATATGGTGTGCCTTGTCCTCTGAAGTTTTACAATATCACATTTCATAACCAACAAACAATTATTTTAGATATATTCAATTCAATGGATTTTATTTTTAGGATTTTGATTTACTTATACGGTTAATTAAAATGAAGAATTAGTTTTCATTAATTTTTATGCCACTATGTATTGATGTTATATTAACTATATATAACAGAATTCATGGAACTTACTAATTATCTTGCGACCCGTTGATGGAGTGGTGAGTGGCGAATGAACTTCAACTTATGACTTATAACGTATAACTTATAACTTTTGATTTAGATGAAATTGGATGTATTGGCGATTGGCGCACATCCCGATGATGTTGAATTGGGATGTTCCGGCACACTGATCAATGAAATTAAAAGAGGAAAAAAAGCTGGTATTATTGATTTGACACAGGGAGAAATGGGTACAAGAGGAACGATTGAAACCCGTCATAACGAAGCCGCAGATGCAGCAAAGATCATAGGCGTCCAAGTGCGTGAAAATTTGAAGTTAAGGGATGGATTTTTTCTGAATGATGAGATGAATCAACTAAAGCTTGTGAAATCGCTTCGTCAATATCAGCCTGAAATAGTAATAGGAAATATTTTAGAAGACCGACATCCAGATCATGGACGTGCCGGTCACCTGGTATATGATGCCTGTTTTTTATCGGGGTTGGGGAAAATTGAGACAAAGAATGAGGATGGGTCACGACAAGAAAAATGGCGTCCTAAATATTTGTTGCATTATTTACAAGATCGTTTTTATGAGCCCGATCTGATTTTAGATGTCAGCGAAGTGTGGGAACAAAGATTAAAATCAATCAAGGCTTACAAAACACAATTTTATAATTTCGATAGCCAGGAGCCGCAAACCTATATTTCAAGTCCGGAATTTTTAGAAGCGATTATTGCCAGGGCAAGGTTATTAGGAAAACGAATTGGTGTACAATTTGCAGAAGGATTTATATCAAAGAAAAATATTGGTATCAAAAATTTAGATGCCCTCATCTTGCAGGAAACATAAGCCCCACCATTTATTCTACCTGTATTATTTTATTAAACTTAGTTAACAGATATGGTTACTCCAAAATTTGCATCCGCTTCACAATCTTTTCATACAGAACTTAAACAACGTGTGAATCATTATTTTATCGAAGCAGGTAAATCATTTACCGGTGGTAAAAAATTATATACAAAAGCAATCATTTTATTTACCGCCTTTATATTCTTATATGTTCATCTTGTGTTTTTTACGCCTGCTATAATATTTGCTATTGCAGAATGTGTTCTTCTTGGATTTGTAATTGCGGCCATTGGTTTTAACATAATGCATGACGGCGCACATGGAAGTTTTAGCAAGAATAAAGAGGTTAACAAACTGGCCGCTTTTTCGCTCAATCTTTTAGGTGGCAGCCATTTTATGTGGAACATGAAACATAATATTATTCATCATGCATATACTAATATTGACGGTGTAGATGATGATATTGATATTAAGCCGTGGATGCGCATGAGCAGTACCCAGCCCAAATATGCTATGCATCGCTATCAGCATATTTACTTTTGGTTCCTGTATGCCATGCTTTACATTTTTTGGATATTTGTATTAGACTATCAAAAATATTTTAAGGGCCGCATAGGTGAAGTGCCTTTGAAAAATATGAGCCCGAAAGATCATTTTATTTTTTGGGGCTTTAAGGTTTTGCACCTGGCACTTTTTCTTGTCATACCTATTTATACATTAGGATTTGTTTCCTGGATAATAGGTTTTAGCATATTTGCTGTTGTTGCCGGGCTGGTTATCAGCATTGTGTTTCAATTGGCACATACAGTAGAACATACCCATTTTCCTATGCCTAATGAAATTACAGGAAGATTAGATGATGAGTGGGCTGTTCATCAATTGAAAACTACTGCCAATTTTGCGCCACACAGTAAATTAATCAGTTGGTTTGTTGGTGGACTAAATTTCCAGATTGAACATCATTTATTTCCTAAAATTTCTCATATACATTATCCTCAGTTAAGGAGAATCATTAAGAAAACATGTGCTGAGTTTAACGTTCCATATATTGAGTATCCAAAAATGCGTCATGCAGTAGCATCACACGTTGCTTTTTTACGCCAGATGGGCAGGTCTTAGATAACTTAACAAATGATTTCATATAGTCTGAAATTTGAAAACAATTTCCGCATATCTTTGTGGGGTTAAGTTTGAGCTATTGCATTTAGTTAAGTGAACAATTATTCTGCTAAGTTATCTCTGCTGTATTAGTTAGTCCTTGCTTTCTTGCCTCGTCTCAGATAATTATTAATTTTTTATTATTTTAGAAAGTATGAACATTTATGTTTCGAATTTAAGCTTCAACGTACAAGACGAAGACTTAAAAGAATTTTTTACAGAGTATGGCGAAGTCTCTTCTGCCAAAGTTATTACTGACAAATTCACTGGAAAATCCCGTGGTTTTGGTTTTGTTGAAATGCCGGATGATGAATCAGCAAAAAAAGCAATTGCTGAATTAGACAATGGTGTTGTTGAAGGCAGAAACATCAAAGTAATGGAAGCAAAGCCGAAAGAAGACAGACCTGCTCGTAGTAACAGTGGCGGTGGTTATGGCGGCGGTGGAAACCGTGGCGGTGGCGGCGGTAATAGTGGTGGTTACAACAACAGGTATTAATATATGCCTTTGTAAGAACTTAAGCCCCTTCATTTCGTAGGGGTTTTTTTATTATTGTGTAGATAATTTATAAGTAAGAACGTCAATTTTATAAAAAATTAGGTGACTATCTGTTATTTGGTTAAAATCTTTTGTTGACCAACTGCATTAACTACCATTTGCCTTAAAGATTTCACTCCCTTAGTACTTTCGGTAACACTATTTGGCATAATTCAGGCCTGTTTATAAAAGCAATCAGATTTTTCATGGAAGTGCAAACCAAATAGTGGTGGTTTTTTAGAATTTACATTATTGCTTTTGCATTTTGTGGTATGGAATATCTACTTCGCTAAAGATTTATCATAAACCTTGTTTCCACATTTTTCATAAAAGGGAACTACGACATCCATTGCATACATCATAATCGTTTTATAACCCTTCTTTTGCTAAGGTTTCTATATAATTAGTAATCCCGTCACCAATGCCGGCACCTTGCAGATTTATTTTCCGCCATTTGCCTGAGCTGAATAGTATTGGCAGAAACAGATGTTAATACCCAACAGCCAATTATATTATTTGAATGTAGCAATATGAATATCTTTTTTCTTTTTACCCGTTTATAAAAGAAGCCGGTACACAAATAAGA
>JALZIY010000038.1 GCA_030860085.1 Bacteroidota bacterium
CTTAAAATGTTACCAGCCCGCTTTAGCCAAGTTGATGAAACGTACGACCTGGTGGTAGGCAAAACAAAAACCGCAAGGAGTAAATACGGGGAAGTATTTATCCCCCTAATTGAACGTGACGGGGCAAAGCGCCAAATCAACCTGGTAGTAAGAGCTTTTAATGATGGGTTGGCTTTCCGCTATGAATTTCCAAAACAAAAAAACTGGTTATCATATACATTGCTTGATGAACACACTACATTCAACATAACCGGCAACCCAACGGTGCACACACTTTTTTGGGCTAATAAAGAATACACAAACAATCATGAAGGCTTGTACCACATATTACCGCTTGAAGAGGTGAAAGAAGATCTATTAATGGATATGCCTGCGCTTTTTGAGTTTTCGGATAAAACATATATGGCAATCACCGAAGCTAATTTGCGGGATTACGCCGGTATGTACCTGATGAAACATAATAATGTGCTCAAAAGCGAACTCTCTTCCCTGCCGGAGCAAATGGAAATTAAGGTAAAAGCTACGCTGCCCCATCGTACCCCATGGCGGGTAATGATGATAAGCGACCGTGCTGGCGCACTACTTGAATCAAATATTCTTACCAGCCTGAATGAACCTACCCAATTCAAAGATATTTCCTGGATAAAACCCGGTAAAACATCTTTTCACTGGTGGAACGGCGACATCATACCCGATACTACTCTTACTCCGGGTATTAACTTCGACTTTAATAAATATTATATTGATTTTTGTGCCCGTAATAATATAGAATACCATGCTGTGATTGGATATGGAGAAACTCCCTGGTATTTTGACGACGGTATAAATTATGGAGCCCCTGGTCCTAATGCGAATGCTGCAAGGCAGAAGCCGGGGCTTGATATGAAGAGGATCAGCGATTATGCTAAACAAAAAGGGGTAGGAACTCACGTCTGGGTACATTGGAAAGCAATATATCCGAGGCTGGAAGAAACTTTTGCACAGTTTGAAAAATGGGGCATCAATGGAATGATGGTAGACTACCTGGACCGGTCTGACCAAGAAATGGTAAACATACAGGAAGAAATTTTACAAAAGGCTGCCGAACATAAGCTATACATCCAGTTTCATGGGGCCTATAAACCTACCGGATTGCACCGTACTTATCCCAATGAGTTTACCCGGGAAGGTACATGGAACTATGAACGAAATAAATGGATAAAGGAAGGTGTAGGTCCTGATCATGATATTAATATAGTATTTACCCGCTTGCTTGCAGGTGCCGCAGATTATCATTTGGGTGGTTTCAGGGCAGCGCCGGTATCTGAATTCAGCCCAAAATTTATACGGCCGCTTATGCTGGGCACACGTTGCCACATGTTGGCAATGTATGTTGTAATGGAGAGTTATCTTAATATGATAGCAGATTATCCTTCAGCTTATGAAGAGCAGCCGGGCTTTGAGTTTTTGAAAAAAGTACCAACTACATGGGACGAAACGGTAGTTCCGGATGCAGTTGTAGGAGAATACGTTACTATAGCCCGCCGTAAAGGAACCGATTGGTATATAGGCAGTATAAACAACAGCCAAGCCAGAACAATAAAAGTTTCCTTAGATTTTTTACCTCCGGGGAACTATAGCGCGGAGCTTTACGCCGACGCTGCAGATGTGGCACAAAATCCCAATCATTTAACCAAACAGATTAAAACAGTGACAAAGGCAGATGTGGTTACTATAAAATTAGCAGCAGGCGGCGGACAGGTAATGCATTTTACTAAACACTTCTAAATGATTTGTTGCTATCATAGTATCTAATTGTTTATATAAGGCTTTATAATTCTAATAAAATTTAAATAAAAGATGTCTCCTGTTTCTTCACTTAATCGCTTAATTCATTAAAAGAATTTCAAATGAGGAAAATAATTATCACCCTTACAACATTTATAATAAGCATTTATTCTTTTGCCCAGCAGTCCGTAAGGTTCAATGGGCTGGATATGAATATGGGAAGTCTATCCAAATTGTCTGATGCAAAAACCCGGTCCATAAGTCCTGAAAATTTCACAGGCGAAAAAGGAAAAGGAGGAATGGCTGATCCGGTAAAAAACAAAGGACAGCGCAATGTTGCCAATGCAGCAGAGCGGGCCCGTGATCTGGGGATTGGATGGAAAATAAATCCCTTTGTCATCATTAATCCGGGAGAAACCTTTACCATTGCAGAGATGGAAGGCCCGGGTGCTATACAGCATATCTGGATGACACCAACTGGCAACTGGCAATTTTCTGTTATCCGTTTTTATTGGGATGATGAAAAAGATCCATCCATAGAAGTTCCTGTGGGCGCTTTTTTTGGCATGGGCTGGAACGAATATGCTCCACTTAATTCGCTTGCGGTTACAGTAAACCCAGGGAGCGCCTTTAACTGTTACTGGAAAATGCCCTTCAGAAAGAAATGCAGGATAACCATGGAGAATACCAATAATGTTGAGCTGATGAGGTTATTTTACCAGGTAGATTATACTCTTACCGAAGTAGGAGAAGAAGAGGGATATTTTCATGCACAATACAGGAGATCAAAACCCAATAAAACGTCGCTTCATACCATAGTTGATAGTGTAAAAGGAAAAGGACATTTTGTTGGAACCTATATGGCCGTAGGGGTAAATAACAATGGCTGGTGGGGAGAAGGAGAGATCAAATTTTTTATGGATGGCGACAAGGATTTTGCCACGATAGTAGGCACCGGAACAGAAGATTATTTCTGCGGGTCGTACAATTTTGAGAATAAGAAAACAAAACAATATGAGGTGTTTTCTACAGCCTATGCCGGAATGCACCAGGTGATCCGTCCCGACGGCCTTTATACCTCACAGCAGCGCTTTGGAATGTACCGCTGGCATATTCCCGATCCGATACGTTTTGATAAAGACCTGAAAGTAAACATACAGGATTTAGGTTGGAGGCATGGGGGAAGGTACCTGGCACAGCAATCAGATATTATGACGGTAGCTTACTGGTATCAGCGTGAGCCTCACGCAAAATTTCCTAAGCTGCCGGCTAAAGATGAACTGGAAGTGAATTAGTATTGAGATTTATACAGGGGTTAATTAATAATCATTTTGATGCTTACAACCTAACGCAAATAATATGGAAGATGTCACTCATTACACCATCCAAAACTTATTTATGCAATACAAATATTTAAAAAAAGGCAAAAGCTGCTTATTGCTATTTCTGTTTGCTTATACGGTCAATGTATCAGCACAAAATAATAGCTCTAATACCTTACCCGATTCATTGCGGGTTTCATTTACAGATACAATTAATATCCTTTATGGCAAGCAGCCATTTTCGCATCTGCTTCAATCTACTGCAACAGTTTACAATAAGCAGTTAATTACAACACCTTCCCCAACTTTTCTTATTGCTTTACAAGGTCGCTTGGCCGGTGCAAACATCCTTCAAACCAGTGGCTTGCAGGGACGTGATGGTTCAGGCATTTCGTTTTCATTACGAGGTCAGTCGCCCCTTATTTTAATTGATGGTGTGCCAAGAGGTTTTTCTTCATTGGATCCGGAACAAGTGGAATCTATTACCGTACTAAAGGATGCTTTATCTACAGTTTTGCTTGGGCAAAGAGCATCAGATGGTGTTGTGCTTGTTACAACAAAGAAAGGCAGAATCGGGCCTGCTAAAATATCATTCACAGCGCAAAGCGCTTCTCAAACATTATTAAAACTTCCTCAAACACTTTCGTCTTTTGATTATGCAACCTTATATAATGAAGCACTTCAAAATGATGGTAAGCCGCCGGCATATACTCAAACAATGCTTGATGCATATAAAAATGGAACAGATCCAATTAATTATCCTGATATTGATTGGTATGAAACTATTTTAAAAAAACATGGAAATAACAGCCGCATCAATCTAAATATGGAGGGAGGCAGTACCACCGCCAGGTATTTTGTTTCACTTGATTATATGAAGCAAAACGGTTTTTTTAAAACTGCTGATTTTAATAAGTATAATACAAATGCTCAGACCGACCGTTACCTGGTTCGGTCTAATATTAATGTTGACTTAAACCAAACTTTAAATGTGGCATTAAATCTTTTTGGGCGCATACAAAATGGCAACCAGCCTGGCGTGGGCACACAATCTATTTTTTCTACTTTATTGAGAACACCACGCAATGCTTATCCAATTTTAAATCCCGATTCATCTTTAGGTGGAAACCAAAGCTATACAAACAACATCTACGGGCAGGCTGTAAAATCAGGGTATTTATCTGATTTTTCAAGAGACCTTGCAGCAGATCTTGAATTAACTCAAAAACTAAACGGTATTGCAAATGGCCTGTGGGCAAAAGGGAAAGTATCTTTCAATACCACAACAATACAAACAATAGACAGGGATAAAACATTTGCTGTTTATAAATATAATACTGCATCTACCCCGGCTACTTACCAACGGTTTGGAACAGATGGTGATCAGACTAATGACTTCTCTGTATCAACTGCTTTAAAATACACTTATACAGAATTGACTTTAGGGTATGATAAAAAGCTTGGCAAAAATAATTTAAATGCTATAGTCATAGCTAATCAGCAGATCGAAAATTCTGGTAGTGCACTTCCTGCTTCTTATTCAAATCTTGGAGCAAGGGCAAGATATAATATCGATGAAAAGTATTTTGCTGAAGCAGCTATAAGTTATAGCGGGTATAACCGCTTCAAGCCAGGCAACCGGTTTGGGTTTTTTCCGGCAGCAGGGCTTGGATGGAACCTTGCAAAAGAAAATTTTATAAAAAACAATATTAGCTGGGTCAATAATCTTAAGCTTCGTGCCAATTATGGCAGAACAGGAAACGTATCAGTAGGCTATTATGTTTACAACCAATATTTTGCTGATGCTACATCTTATGTTTTTGGCGCTACACCTGGCACAGCCGGGGGAGTGGAAGAGTTAACCCTTGCCAATCCAGGAGCAACATGGGAAAAAGCAGATAAGTTTAATATTGGCTTAGATGCTTCTTTTCTTAAAAATCATTTATCTGTTACTGTTGAATATTTCAATAATAAGTATTTTGACCTGATGCAGCAAAGAGGTCGTAATTCAACCATCCTTGGTAATGATTATCCAAATGAAAATATTGGCATAAACAGGTACAAAGGCACAGAGTTAATGCTTACTTATCACAACAATGTAAGAGACTTTAATTACTATGTTTCTCTAAATGCATCCACCCTAAAATCTGAAGTACTTTACCAGAATGAAGTTTACCGTAAGTATGACTACATGCAAAGGACCGGTAAGCCCGTCGGGCTTTTATTTGGTTATATAGCAGATGGTTTTTTTCAATCGCAGGCTGATATAAATAACAGCCCGCAGCTTGAAGGATATGTTGCTGTACCGGGAGATATAAAATATAAAGATCTGAATGGAGATAAAATTATAAACCAGTTTGACCAGGCGCCAATAGGAACATTAAAACCACTGATATATTTTGGCACCACGGTCGGATTTAATTATAAAGGGGTTGATATAAGTATCCTATTTCAGGGGGTTAAAAACAGGTCGCGTTTGGGCACAGGCGATTCTGAATTTGAGTTCCAGAGCAATGGACGTTACCAGGCATTCGAACACCACTTAGACAGCTGGACACCGGGTAACGCAGCCAATGCTACCTATCCAAGATTGTCGGTTGGGGTAAATAATAATAACCAGATTGCTTCATCCTTTTATGTAAGGTCAGGCGATTATGCAAGATTAAAAAATGCCGAAGTGGGTTATACATTTTCACCACGGCTGATAAAAAGATTACACTTATCATCACTCCGGTTATTTGCTAACGGCTTAAACCTTTTGACTTTTGCAAAATTCGATCGGCTTGATCCGGAATATTTCGGCGCATCAATACCGGTACAGAGAACTATAAATGCAGGTTTAAATATTACATTATAAAACACTCAACCAGATCGTGTATGTATAATAATCGCTGTCTAACACTTGTAATTTTTGCGGCAGTTATCGCAACTACTTCCTGTTCCAAAAGATACGAGAAAGAACCGCTTGAAAATATTACCGAAGATTATATATGGGATTCATCAGATTCTTCCGGTATCTATGCCCGCAACTTTCTGCAAAACACTTATACATTTCTTCCAACTGGTTTTAATCGAATAGATGGTTCACTGCTTTGTTCGGCATCAGACGATGCTGTTCCATCACAAAACGGAAGCACGATTGCTTTTTTATCAAACGGTGGTCTTAGTCCGGTATTTAATCCTGATGATGCATGGGCAAAAAATTATGAGGGCATTCGCAAAGCAAACCAGTTTCTCACCAACATAGATAGGGTGCCAATGCGTGATAAGCAATTACAGGAATGGTGGAGGGCAGAAGCCCGTTTTTTAAGATCAATGTTTTACTTTGAATTAGTTAAAAGATATGGCGGCGTTCCTCTTATTGGTAATCGTGTGTTTACGCTGCATGATGATCTGCAAATTCCAAGAAATACATTTCAGGAATGTGTAAACTATATTGTTTCAGAATGTGATAGTGTAAAAAATAAGTTACGTGTTGATCCCATTGATGATGGTAATCTTGGTCGCATTACAAGAGGAGCGGCTCTCGCACTAAAAGCTAAGATGCTGTTGATAGCTGCAAGCCCGTTAAATAATTCTTCTTCGGATCCTGCACTATGGAAAACCGCAGCAGATGCGGCGAGAGACATTGTAAATTTAAATGTGTTTGCGCTTGAAGCTAATTTTGCAAACGTTTTTATAACAAGAAAGAACAGGGAAGTAATATTAGCTTACCAACGCGGCCAGACAAGTGATGTAGAAACAAGCAATGCTCCGGTAGGATATACAGTCCCTCAAAGTAATGGCTTAACAAGCCCTACACAGGATCTGGTTGATGCTTTTGGTATGAAGAATGGTTTAGCAATAACCGATCCCGGCTCCGGTTATTTACCAACTGATCCCTACAAAGCGGGTACAAGAGATCCCCGTTTTTATCTCACTGTATTTACCAATGGTACACAATGGTTGAGAAGACCTGTGCAAACTTTTGATGGTGGTTTGGATAAACCTGGCGGTGCAATCACTCAAACCAAAACGGGTTATTATATGCGCAAGTTCATGGGCGATATGAGTAACCAAACATCCTACCCTACTCAAACGCATAATTTTATACTCTTCCGTTATGCCGAAGTATTATTAAATCTTGCCGAAGCTCAAAACGAATTTTCAGGTCCAACTGCAGAAGTTTATAAGGCTGTTGAAGACATTCGAAAAAGAGCAGGGCTTGTTCCGTTTACATTAAAGGTGGGGTTAACAAAAGATCAGATGCGTAATGTAATACGCAAAGAGAGGAGAGTTGAAATGGCTTTTGAGGAGCAACGTTACTGGGACATTAGAAGATGGCAAATTGCTGAAAGTGTTTATAATAAACCCCTACGTGGAATGCAGATCACAAAAAACCCTGATGGCACTTTTACTTATAAAATAATTGATGTATCCAATACTGTTTTTACAAGCAGAATGTATCATTACCCAATTCCTTATAGTGAGATAATAAAAAACCAAAACCTACAGCAGAACCCTGGCTGGAATTAATGAAAAATGGTTCTTCATAAGAACAATGGAATATGTAATGAAAGTTTTTATGTTATGCCGAATAGAATTCATGCTGTAAAGAGTGCCACGCAACGGCTGTTTAATTAATGTTCAAATGATAAGTACAAGAAAAACCAAAAAAAATGAGAAACTGAATAACTCATGTTTTTAAAATAAATAGTATGAAAAAAATATTACCGCTTTTCACTTTGTTTACGGGCTTCGTTGCTATAGTTGAGGGTCAACAAACAAGGGTTATAAGAGGAATTGTAAAAGATGCCGAAGGACCTCTTGTAAGTGCTTCTGTGTACGAAAAAGATGAAGTTACAAATGGTGCAGTTACTAGCGCAAATGGCGCTTTTCAATTATCTCTGAAAGGCAGTAACAATACGCTCGTTGTAAATTTCGTGGGCTATTTAAGCCAGGAAGTAAATGTAGCAGGAAAAAGCAATATTACCATAACACTTTTGCCAGATGCGAAAGGATTAGAACAAGTGATTGTGGTTGGATATGGAACCCAAAAGAAAATTACCAATACGGGTGCAGTTAGTTCTATAAGCGGTAAAAGTATCAGTGATATTCCAACATCAAATATTCAGAATACTTTGGCAGGAAGGTTGCCGGGCTTCTTTTCTCAACAACGCTCCGGTGCACCTGGTCGTGATGCTGCTGATTTTTTTATTCGGGGTGTTACCTCTTTAAATAGTTCAGGCAATCAGCCATTAATTATTGTTGACGATATTGAATATACTTATAACCAGGTAGCCCAGTTAGATGCAAATGAAATTGAAACTATTTCCATTTTAAAAGATGCATCAACAACTGCTGTGTATGGAATTAAAGGAGCAAACGGTGTGTTAGTAATAACAACAAAAAGAGGTAAGGTTGGAAAACCTGTTGTAACATTCACTTCGGAAGTTGGTTCTACCTCACTTGTTAACCGTCCGCGTTTTTTAAATGCTTATGAAACCGCAACGTTGCGTAATGAAGCTTTAATTAATGATGGATTGGCGCCACAGTTTAAGGAAAAAGATCTTGAACTATTTAAAACAGGCGAAGACCCTTATTTACATCCCAATGTAAATTGGGTGGATGAATTGCTAAAGAAAAGTTCTTTGGAAACCCGGAATAATCTTGATATAAGAGGGGGTACAGAAACGGTTAAATATTTTATTTCGATAGGACAAATATGGCAAAATGGATTGGTAAAAGATTTTACCACAAAGCGCACCGATTTCAATAATAATTATTATTTCCAGCGCTATAACTTCCGCTCTAATCTTGACATTAAAGCATCTAAAACACTTGCCTTACGTGTTGACCTTACCGGAAGATTTGGAGAAAGAAATGCACCTTATGCACCCAGCCCGCTTGGCAATACAAACCCTGTAATGGAAGAGCTTTACAGCTTCCAAATATTACCGCCGTATGCATATCCTCTAATAAATCCGGATGGTTCATATCCTTATAGTCCGTCGTACACACAGGAGGGTGATAATGGCAGAAGCCGTTATGGCAAAAGCAGTATTATAGGCAGGTTAGCTCAAATGGGTTACGACCGCAATTACACTAACGACTTAAATATTGTTGTTGGAGGAACACAGCAATTGGGTATGCTTACAAAAGGATTATCAGCAAAAGTTACTGTTGCTTTTGCAAGCGCTTTATCCAACAACAGGAACTTACGGCGCAATGGTGGCGATGTTCCATCTTTTTATTATAACCCCCAAACAGGAGTGTACAAGCTAAACCCCGCCTATCAAAATTACAGGTTAGAAAGAATGGTTCTTACTTATACAATTGCAAACCCAACAACCCGTACCATCAACGTACAGTCAATGCTGAATTACGACAGAACGTTCAAGGGGCATCGTATATATGGCCTGGCACTTTATAATACAACGAGCACTACCGACAGGGCTTCATCACCCGCAAATATTCCTAATAATTTTCAGGGCATAACACTTAGAGCAGGTTATGATTATAAAAGCAGGTACCTGTTGGAATTTGTAGTGTCAAGAAATGGTTCAGACAGGTTTGTGGGTAAGCAAAGATTTGGTGTGTTTCCGGCAATATCCGGTGGCTGGAATATTGCTGAAGAAAAGTTCTTTAAAAAAAGCTTTCCATTTATTGATTTATTCAAGCTGAGAGGTTCTTACGGTATTGTAGGTTCTGATGTGGTAACCGGCGGACAATATTTATACGATCAGGTTTGGAACCGCTCTGCGACAAGTGGCAGCAACACTTACCTATATAATTTTGGAGAAACTCCAAACGCTTATACAGGCATTCGGGAAGGAGCATTAGGCAATCCGGATGTAACATGGGAAAAGGAAAGGAAAACGGATATTGGAACTGATATAACCATGTTTAAGGGTAAGCTGAATTTAACCCTCGATTACTTTAGAAACTTCAGGTATGATCAGTTACTTTTTAGGCAGTCAGTGTCCAGTGTAATTGGTATTGGTTTGCCCCGAACCAACCTTGGTGAAGTAAGTAATAAAGGATGGGATGGGCAGCTCAGCTATCGTGGCAAAATAAAAAAACTAAGTTATACGGTTGGCGTTAATTTTTCTTTCGCTAAAAATACTATCGTTAATACGGATGAGCCAAGACCTGCATACCCATGGCTTGCACTAACAGGCAGGTCTATTGGACAAAGTGTTGGTTTTACCTGGATAGGTTTTTATAAAGACTCGGCGGACGTGGCGAAAAGTGCTACACCCCCTTCAGGTGCGGTTCCCGGAGATCTTAAATATAAAGACCTAAACGGCGATGGGGTATTGGATGAATTTGATCAGGGTTTTATAGGGCATCCAAATCTTCCTACTAAAATCGCAGGTCTCACCCTTGGAGTCAGTTATAAAAACTTCGATATTAATTTACTTTTACAGGGCTCTTTTCAATATAGTTTCCGCATTATTGCAGAAGGTATTGAGCCCTTTGTTTCTAATCTGCAACCTATTCATTTAGAAAGATGGACCCCGGCTACTGCAAGCACTGCACGGTTTCACCGGCTTACAACAAGTACTGCAGGTATTAATTCTGCACGGTCTTTCCCTTCGGATTTTTGGTTGATAGATGCTTCGTATGTTCGGTTGAAGTCAGTTGATATTGGTTATCATTTACCGGAAAAATGGATGCGGCATTTAAAGATCAATAACATGCGTGTTTTTGCAAGCGGATATAATTTGATAACATGGAATAATTA
>JALZIY010000060.1 GCA_030860085.1 Bacteroidota bacterium
CCAGTTTTCACCAGTGTAAATCTTTTTTATTTTAAAAAAGCCATTATCTTTTTCATAATCTGCACCCAACAAACCCCCCGGTATATTTGTGACTTCAGGATAATCTCCGCCCGATGTATAAGAATGCCCTACCGCCACTTCTCCACCCAGTATGTCAATAATATAATTGAGATCGGAGCGATGCTTAACATGTGCTACCCAGGGCTTGTACCAGGTATAAACTTTGTCCCACGGTGCGCCGTGTACATTATCTACATATAAAAAATCACGTTGGTAACGCCAGCCTTCGCGAAATATCTGTTCTGCTTCTTTTCCGGGATCAACATATACTTTCATATTTTCTGTCGCCAGTTTTCCATCGCCCGGTTTTGGAGGAGTGCTTGCTGCATTTACTATATACCAGTTAGTTCCGCTGCGGTATAATAAATTTTTCCTGTCAAAACTTGTAGCGGCATTCAGCACACCTCTTGCAAACTCTGTAGCTTTTCTATCCTTTAAACTATACCGATGCAAAACAGAACCCGGCTCATTAGAAACTGATTCATAATAAAAAATATGTCCTTCTGGTCCGGCTACAAGGCCTCCGTAATTTCTTGCAGGTACATCCACCGCAATGATGCGCTGGGCTATGCCATCAAAATCTATCTTAACCCGAACACTTGTTGGTTTTGCCACTACAGGTTTTACTGTATCGCCTGTGGTTTTTGTTACCATCACCGGCTTATCATCTACTGACGGTTTTGTTGGTTCTTCGTCACTCTTTGGCTCAAAAGGTGAGGGTAAATCTTTAGAAAGAACCGCCATATATAATGCACGTGTAACCGGCATATTATAACTACTCATATCTAACCATCCTGTTCCTAAACCATAGTCCGTGCTTGCAAGGAAGTATAAATATTTTCCACTCTCGTCCCACTGCGGATCAATGGCATCAGACAAACCATCTGTGAGTTGTGTGCTTTTATTGGTTTCAACATTATATACTTTTAGCGCTTTAAATTGATTATCCATGATCTGTACATAAGCAATCCATTTACTGTCTGGCGACCATGCTGGTTTTAAAGTTCTGTTTGGGTGCGCCAATTTATCAGTAGCAACTAATTTTAAATTGCCTGTTGCCAGCTCCATGTTCCATAAATTATAATCCGTATCGGTAAAGGCAATGAATTTACTATCAGGCGACCAGGCAGGAAAATAATAGAATTTTTTATTGGGAATGGGATAAGCTTTTGGCGTTTGCAATCCTGATTGATCACCGACCATTAATTGATACTCACCGCTTGCATCGGAGAACCATGCTATCTTTTGACCATCAGGCGACCAGCTTGGATAACGATCAGCAGCGCCGGGGGACCTTGTGATGTTTCGCCAGTCGCCATGTTCTTTTGGCAGGGTAAAAATTTCTCCGCGGTATTCAAATACGGCTCTCTTACCGGTAGGTGAAAGACTCGCATTTGTAAGTCCCGTAACTGGAATATTATTCCACCGGGGACGGCCATAATTAAGATCGCCTTTTACATTTATTTCCAGTGGTTTTGTTTTGCCTGTTGCTACATCAAGACTATGTAAACGACCACCTTGTTCATACACCAACTGGCCGTTACTTGCTGTTAGATTTTTTACATCAAAGTCTTTATGAAAAGTTAGCTGCTTTAATGCTTTTGTTTGCGGGTTATACGACCACACATTGCTTGCAAAATCCAGTTCCGAAAGAAAATAAAGCATTCCATTATCCCACGCCGGACTGGTATGCCTTTCATTATCACCTCGCGGAGTTTTAATCGTTTCCTGGGTTTTCATGTTAAATATCCAGATGGGCTGCGCCTGTCCGCCCCGATAATTTCTCCACTCCGGATCCCAAAACTGGTAAGGTTGATAAGCCATGTGCTGCGCGTCTTCTGAAAAACTTCCAGCAGATCCAAAGGGAATAATAAAAGCCTCAGGTGTGCCACCTTCAACATTTACTTTAAAAAATTTTGTATTGGCAATTGGTGTTGTTTCTCTTGGCGAAATAAAGTAAACAGACTTTCCATCGGATGTCCATCCCTGCACCACATCGGGTGAGGGATGCCATGTCAGCCGTTTTGGCCCACCTCCATCAACCGATACAATATAAACATCTGTATTGCCATCGTATTGCCCGGTAAAGGCCACCCACTTACCATCGGCGCTAAGCTTCGGGCTGGTCTCTGCCCCTACCGCTGTGGTGAGTCTTCGTGCATCGCCGCCTTCACGGGCCACTACCCACAGGTCATCGCCATGAACAAAAACTATATGTTGTTTACTGAGAGTTGGTTGGCGTAAAAGCATTGTGCCTTGCGAAGCCGCAACGGATGAAAAAAAAGATAATAGAAGCGTGCATGAAAGCAACCGGGTGATTTTCAGAAAATAAATCATGTGCAATTTTTTAGAGGCACTAATTTACTTAAAAGAAGTTGGTGATGAGGTTAATCTATTCTGGTATAAAAGCCCTGGCTCTGCCCGGTTTTGAATGTGGGTGAGAATTTCTCCCAATCATGCTCACAAAAAAGCCGGACTATCCAGCCCGGCTCTGATAAATAATTTTTTTTATTTATTCATTTTACTCGTATCCATCTTATTCATATTATTCATGTCTGGTTGTTGCCCCATCATCTTCTTCATACTCTGCGTCTCCATAAAATTCCAATGCTCAACGGCCTTGCCATCTTTAAATTTTGCCAATTCAATAGCACTCATATCATACGGTCCATTTGGCATTCCCATTGTGCCATCGCTTGTACCGGTATAACGCATCCAGCTATATACATAGTCCCCCTCGGCAACTTCATGTATCTTTTCCATTTTCATATCCTTCATATTAGAATGTACCCATATTACCGCGGCCTTGAGACTATCCCTACCTATCTTGTCTCCCCTGTCAGTATGGTCAATAAAATCATCAGCTACCACGCTATCAATACCGCTTACATCGCCTGTTTCAAATGCTTTGCTAATAACGTTTGAGGCAGCCAGGTTTTTTTGCTCCTCAGCGGTGTTAGTGTCGTCTAAAGTGCCGGCAGTCTCACTGTTACATGAAATGCAAATGGAAAATAAGCCTGCAAATGCAGCAAATAAGATCTTTCTCATAAAAAATTTTTTGGTTTACTGAAAGGTAAAAACTGTTTAGGATTTAGTAAAATTTTTCTATCTATAGCTCCGCAGTAGTTTGAGTTAGTAAAAAATTCTTCATTCATCCGGTTTCATTCTATTATAAGTTCATCTTTACTGTTTAGATGTGGGTGGCATAGATTTTATGTTTTATGAATTAATTTTAAATAAATTTTTTAACTATGGCAGATCTTGATGTTCAACGAAAGAAAAAATCTCCCTTACCATGGATATTGATAGGGTTGTTATTATTGGCAGTTGTGGTATACTTCTTATGGAATAGAAATAGAGAGATAGATAATAACATGGCCCCTACAACCTATGATTCCGTTAACCGTACCGGGGTTGATACCGTGCAACGTCAGTAACTGTACATTGAGAGATAACCCAAAACATTATAAACCGAAGGCAAATGCTTTCTTAAAAACAATAAATTATGGCAACAGATAAAAACAAGCGCCTACAGGAATTGCGCGGCTCCGATTTTGAAATAGCAAAGGGACAGCCCGATATTCGCGGGTGGGAAGTAAGAGATACAGGTGGCCGTAAGATCGGCAAAGTACAAGACCTGATCTTTGATTCCCGTGCCGGTAAAGTAAGGTACATAGTGGTAAATGTGCTGGACAGCAAAGAACTGGAACTGGAAAAACGCACAGTGATGGTACCTATTGGTTTGGCCTTGCTGCAACCAAAGGATGACGATGTGATCCTGGAAAATGTAACTCCTTTCCAGTTGCGTGCCCTTCCGCGTTATAACAAAGATGACCTGGGTACAAAAGCTGAAAGAAATATCAGCACTGTTTTTGGCAGAACCGATGTAAAAGGCGGCACTTCAGATGATGACCTTGATAATGATTTTTATAATCACGACCATTTTAAAGAAGATAATATGTATCGCACCGAGCGGGAAAAAGCTGGTAAAACTATCCGTTCCACCACTTCAGCAGATAATACCTGGTCCGGCTCCGGCTCAGAAAGAAAAAGCGAGGACGAAGATTATCATCATAAGGAAAAAGGAACAAATATAACTGCCACAGGCCCTGCAGATCATCCAGGTGATCTACGATCAGATAACGATTTGAGAAACAGAATAGAAACAGATGAAGAGTATCAGCTTCGCACGGGTAAATCCCGCCGCATAATGTAACATAATGTAAAATAGCAATGGAAGATAAGGCAGCCTGAAGAGGCTGCTTTTTTGCAGGAAATTATTTGATAGCCTGGTGTTGATATGAATTTTGTTATTCCCTTACCGCGCTTCAGTAATCATTCCAATTAATTTTAAGTACAAACTATTACACATGAAAAATCTATTTTTAATTTTTTCTTTTTTTATAATGGCACAAGCATTTGCACAAGTCTATAAAACCAGCGAACCATTTGCTCATACATATTCTATTGTTTGCCGCGATGAGGCAACTGGTGATATGGGTGTAGCCGTACAAAGTCATTGGTTTTCGGTTGGCACTGCCGTTAGCTGGGCTGAGGCAGGCGTAGGAGCCATCGCTACACAGTCCTTTGTCAACAAATCGTTTGGCATTCTTGGGTTGAACCGGTTGCGTAAGGGTTTAACTGCGCAACAGGTAGTGGACAGTTTGTTAAAAGATGATGAAGGCCGTGAAGTGCGGCAACTGGCTATTATTGACAGCAAAGGAAATGTGGCAACGCATACAGGTAAAAATTGTATTGATCATGCCAATCACATTGTGGGAGCAAATTTTTCTGTACAATCTAATATGATGCTGACCAGCAGCGTTTCAAAAGCTATGGCAGATGCTTTTCAAAAAAGCAGCAGCAAACCTTTGGCAGAAAGAATGATCATCGCATTAGAGGGTGCACAAAAGGCTGGTGGCGATATCCGTGGGCAGCAATCCGCAGCCTTGATTGTAGTACCTGGTAAATCCGCAGGCAAGCCATGGGATGAACGCACCGTTGACCTGCGTGTTGATGATAATGCTGCACCCCTTAAAGAACTGCGCCGTTTGTACACTATACATACAGCCTATCAGCACATGAACAATGGCGACCTTGCTGTAGAAAAGAATGACATGGTTACCGCCATGAATGAATACAATGCAGCAATGAAGTTGTTTCCTCAAAACCTTGAGATGCAATACTGGACTGCCATTACACTCGCTAACAATAAACAGGTGCCGAAAGCCCTGCCCATTTTAAAAACCGTATTTAGTAAAGACAACAACTGGAAAGAACTTACCCGACGGTTGCCAAAAGTAAACCTCCTTACCGTGAGTGAAACGGATCTGAAGAAGATTTTAAGTTTGTAGATTACGAATTTTGACAGTACTGTTGTTGCACTTCAGAAAAATGAAAAAACCATCCTTGTGAGGTAGCAAAGAAAGAATTTCAAGAATATAACAATTGTAAACCAGTTGTAACCTATGAAAAATCCTATTCTAAATATCTCAATTTTTTGCACTAATGATCTACATCTTCCACTTTTCTATTTTATTATTTGCCGGCTTTAGCGTACGCAGGTAGGCATAGATGGCTTTTAGATCATCATCATTCATTTTGGCAAACAAGGTCCAGGGCATAATGGTATTTTGTTTACCCGGATCGTATTGATAGCCTTCTGCATTCCTATAAGTTTTAAACTTTTCAAGAAACATTTTTTCTGTCCAGGCGCCGATGCCTGTTAGAGAATCCGGGGTGATATTAGCGCTTGTAACGGTAAATGAAGGTGTATTAAAAGTCATCCCACCTGTAAAAGCTTCACCTTGCTGACCACGTTCATTCATAGGTGTGTGACAGGTTCGACAGTCGGCTATGGTTACTAAATACTCTCCATATTTTACCCGGTCAGTTTCTGCAGGGCGTATATTTTTATCTATTTCAGTTTTCAGGTTGGGAGGATAGGCCATGCTTATCGGTATAAATAATTTTCGCTCCGGCACAGCATTGTTTATAGGTTTTATCGTTCGCAGGTAGGCAATGATATCAAGTATATCCTGCTTCGGTAACATGTTATAATGGGGGTAGGGCATTAAGGGAAAAAGTGTATCGCCTTTTTTATTAATACCCATAGTAATGGCTCTAATCAATTCTTCATCGGTCCAATTGCCGATGCCTGTTGCCGTATCCGGTGTAATATTTTTGGGATAGAGTACTCCGGGAATTCCGTGCATAAGTTTGTTGTCTAATGGCTCACCGCCCATGCCTTCACTGCCTGGTTCAACCGGGCCTGCAAAATACTTAAAATCACGTTTGCTGTGGCAATCAAGACATGCTGCAACATTATTTACTAAGTAAGCGCCGTGGGCTATGCTTTGTTGAAGAGAGTCGTTTTGGTCTGTATCATTTGTATTGCCTGTCTTGTCATTGGTGCAATTGACAAGAACGATACCACTAATGATTATTAGCAGAAGAACTAAGAGTGTATTCTTTGCCATGTGTTTGGTTTTGGTAATTCAATATAATTATTTTTTCGGAATATTCAAGGCCCATGGACATACTTTTTTTATGATGATTGCCATATAGTAAATCATTTTAAATAAACAATTAATTGAACGAGTGGTAAAATATGTAAAGTTGATTCCATTTTTGGGACATCTCTGCGGCAGCGTTCTATCTAATGGTATATCATTTGATTTATCTTGCTCTCACAATTTTTAAAGCGCATCGTTATCGGGCATGAAAGAAGAAAAGGAAAAGATCATCTGGACGATAGGGCATTCAACACATCCACTCAATGAATTTATTTCATTGCTGACATCTTTTAAAATTTCACTGGTGGCGGACATCAGGAATTACCCTGGCTCAAAACGGTTTCCGCATTTTAATAAAGAAGCATTGCAAATTTCTTTACCCCAAAACAACATAAAATATATTCATTTAAAAGAATTAGGTGGAAGAAGGAGCCCTATTGCCGGCTCTATAAATACAAGATGGCGGAATGCTGCTTTTAGAGGTTATGCCGATTATATGGATACCGATGCATTTAAAATAGAAATTATTGAACTTGAAAAAATGGCTCTAAAAGAAAACACAGTTTATATGTGCTCAGAAGCAGTATGGTGGAGTTGCCATCGGTCATTGGTTTCTGATTATCTAAAAAATCGGAATTGGAAAGCAATGCACATAATGAATTTTGGTAAAGCAACAGAACATCTATACACTTCAGCCGCGAGAATTGTAAATGGTAAATTACGTTATGATGAGGCTAAGCTTTTTTAATAGTTTTTGCCGCTAAGGGGCAAGTGATTAAGTTACACAAAGGCTTAGTGCATCTTGAGGCTTGGTGTCCTAAGGGGTCATTTAAAATATCAATCTCGATTCAAATAGTTTTCACTAAACCCCAACAATTTACAATACCGGCCTGGCTTGTTTATTGAATTAAGCATTATTAGAATTAAAACCCTTTTAAAACATGAAACAACTATTACTATTCGTTGATTTATTTATTTACCATTTGGCCGGTGCTCAACAGGTAAACCAGTGTGGTATTATTATACCCCCGCGTTCATTAGCCTCGAATTTTCAATCGGTATATGAAGCAAGAGATTATGTTAATACAATGCTTGAAAGTATTAACTGGCAGGAAAACTTTAGCATACAGGAACAAAATGGTATTAACAATGCCTATGCTACTATCATCCGGAACAAACGTTACATAATTTATGATAATATTTTTTTAGAAAATCTTGATGGATATGCAGGCACCAAGTGGGCATCTATCAGCGTGCTTGCACATGAAATGGGACACCATTACCGCAATCATGTAGTTGACAGGGGAGGCAGCACACCACCTAAAGAAATTGAAGCTGATTATTTTTCGGGATATGTAATGGCAAAGCTCGGTGCCACTGCAAACGAGGCAGTAGCCGGAATGGAAAAAATTGCTTCTGCCAGGGCAAGTTCATCACATCCAGCCAAAGCTGACAGGCTAAAATCCATTTTACAAGGATGGAATTATGCCAAAGGCATTTCAAACAATACATCTGGTAACCCAACTCCAACTCCTGCTCCGCAACCCCAGCAAAACCCGCCTCCATCTGCGCCAGATGCTAGTTGGATTTATCTTTCATTGTATGGTAACAGCGAAATGAATGTTTATTTATCTGATGATGGAAAAAAATATACGGAAGCTCCTCTAAATACCACGCAGCCTTTTGTTTTTAAATTTGACGTATATAACTATGGCTGGCTGCGGTTTAGTAATGACAGCCGCTCAAAAACCTACAGGTTAACCCATGGAAAAGATTATGCTATCATCTGGAGCAGAAGAACAAATAGCTGGACGGTAGTAGAGGTGCCTTAAGTAATGTAATTAAATTAGCGGCCGCCGTTACTGAATATTGAGCATTGAATATTGATTATTGAGAATTTTTTAAAATGCAATATTCACAGAACGTTCAATGCTCAACAAACAATGTTCAATGTTAAATGAGAAGCCGTGATTAAATAATGAGCATTTAATATTCATGTTTAATATTCTCTGTAAAAAAACTGATAGTCTCATTAATTACTTCCTGCATTGGTGGTGGCATTTCATTTTGCGGCCAGGGATGTTTTCTTCCAAATACATGATCTGATGCTACTAGGAATAATCTTGAATTTTTAGCCACCTCATGAATTTTGTGTGCACTCGAAACCTGCACCGCTTCATCATTACTGCCATGGCAGATGAGTAGCGGTATATTTAATTTTTGAACGGCGTACATAATATTTAGTCTTTCATGGTTATCCTGAAAATCCTGGTACAATTGATAGAACAATGGAAGTTGTTGACCTGTCCGACTGTTAGTATAATAATCAACACCGGTTTTCTTCCATTTTTCTAATTTTTCCGCAGGCCAGCTTGCCCAGGGTGTTTTACATTGATCAACGGAAGCCCAGGTGCTAATACCAGTAACCCGAACATCTTCCGCAGCCTTTAATAAAGCTATACCACCACCGAGGCTATGGCCAATTAAAAACAAATTATTAGTATCGAGAGCTTCATTATGGGGGGCATTTTTATCAAGTGCCCATTCTATTATTTTTTCAAGATCATCAAGTTGCTTTGTATAATTATTATTTCCATAGGCTTCCAGGTCAACGAAATTTTCTGGTTCAACGGGTGTTGTGCCATTGTGCGAAAAATTAAATTTAATGAACACAAACCCAGCTAAAACAAATTGTTCTGCAATTGCATCGAAATTTCCCCAGTCCTTAAAGCCGTTAAAACCATGTGCATAGATGATCACAGGTTGTGGGCTGGAAACTTTATAAAAAATATCAACGGTAATAGGCTTGCCTTCTGCGCCTGAAATGATAATATTCTTAAACCTGTTCATATTCCCTTCATGATTTTATCAATGCTTTAAAGTAAAAGTTATAAAGCATCTCAATAATATTAAAACAATTCTTAATTTCTAACCTGTTTACTTATATCACCTTTGTAAAACGTTGTGTACATTCGCAAGATAACTATCAATATGAAACTTTTTGTAGCGGGTCTTCCCTATGATCTTGATGATAATGAATTAATGGAAATATTTGAAAAATTTGGCGCAATCATTTCCGCTAAAGTGGCTATTGACAAGGAAACAGGGGAAAGCAGGGGATTTGGTTTTGTTGAAATGCAAAACGAAGAAGACGGCAAAGAAGCTATAGAACACCTCAACGATATTTCTCTAGGTAAAAAACCCCTCGTAGTAAAACAAGCTGACGACCGTGCGCCTTCCAAACCAGGTCCTTCAGGTGGAGGTTATCGTGGTGGCGGCGGCAACAGCGGGGGTTATAATAAAAGAAACGATAACCGCGGCAATAGGTATTAGACTTATCTCTTCTTTAGTAGCAATTCACGAAAGTTTAATGGCGCTCTGCATTAATACGTTTAATCCCCTGCAATTATTAGAACTTTTGACATCATTTTTTTAGTATTTGAGGTTTCTAATGGCTCAATTTCCTGATATTTTTCAGACTGTCTCTGCAAACTGCTGTGGTTTTATTTTAGCATGGTAAGATTTTTGCATATATGAATTAATAAAATTTTATATTATGAGAATAAAAACAAAGTTGGTTGCACTAACCTTTATGTTTGTGCTGACTGCCGGCACAGCCAGTGCAAGTATTATTGCTGACACACCTCCTAAAGAAAGAACTAATGAGTTGACAGAAGAGCAAAAAGCCCGCATGGAAACACTTAAAAGAAGAGTGGCAGAAATTAAGGCAATGGATAGATCAAAACTTAGCAAAGCGGAGCGAAAAGATATTCGCCAGGAATTAAGAGACATGAATAAAGAGGCTAAAGCTGTGGCAGGGAGGGGTGTCTATCTTTCAATTGGTGCCGTAATTATTATTATTTTATTACTTATTCTTCTTCTGTAGATAAGTTGATTCTCTTGATTAGCGGGCTTATAACTCTCGCGTTGTCAATTACATATTTACCTATAAAGTTTCATACTAATGATGTCCCGGTTTTATTCCGGGACATTTTAATTTAATAAGTAATAATGCAGCCGTTAGAGTTACAAATATAAATTACGATGCACCATTTAAATATTCATTCCATTTTAGGCAATACAGATATTTACCTTGTTGACCAGATAATGAAGGGTCGCTATGCTCAACAGGATTTAATCCTTGATGCCGGTTGTGGTGATGGCAGGAATATGCACTGGTTTATCAATACTGAGTTTTTAATTTACGGGATAGATTCAGATGCCATATCAATCAAAGAGGTTGGTAAAAAATATCCTTCATTACCTGCAGATCGTTTACAGGTAAGTGCTATTGAAAACATGAAATTTTCAACGGATTTTTTTGATCATATTATTGTCAGCGCTGTATTGCATTTTGCAAAGAACAGTCATCATTTTTTTTCAATGTTAGAACAAATGCTCCGGGTAATAAAGCCGGGAGGAAGTATATTTATTCGCATGGCTTCTGATATTGGCATTGAAAAATATGTAAGAGAAATAACCGAAGGAGTTTATCTAATTCCTGATGGCAGCAAACGTTTTTTATTAACCCGTTATTTGTTATCACAATTAATGGAAAAGTATAATATAACCTTTTTAGAAGAATTTAAAACGGTAAACGTAAATGATATACGGTGCATGAGTACAATGATGGTGTTATGTCCCTAAACTTGCTCAGCCTAACACAAAGATTGAACTGCCATGCATACTACAACGATCACAAAAACTAATTAAATTTATTAAAATATTTTCCATGACTTCACATGCCAAAACGCCGGAAGAATACTTGAAAGAATTGCCTGCAGACCGCAAAGAACCTGTAGCAAAACTTAGGGAGATAGTTTTAAAAAATCTTCCCAAAGGTTTTAAAGAAACGATTTCTTACGGCATGCTGGGTTATGTGGTGCCACACGAAAATTACCCGGCAGGGTATCATTGCGATCCTAAATTGCCACTGCCATTTGTTAACATAGCATCACAAAAAAATTTTATTGCTTTTTACCACATGGGCATCTATGCCATGCCCGATTTGCTGGAATGGTTTACTAAAGAATATCCTAAACAAAGCCCTTCAAAATTAGATATGGGTAAGAGTTGCATACGATTTAAAAAACCGGAACACATTCCATATAAACTTATTGGCGAATTAATAAAAAAAGTAAGCGCCGCCAAATGGATTGAAGTATATGAAAACAATGTAAAGGATAGCAGGAAATCTATCGAAGCAAAATAAGAAGGTGGTGTCATTACAATTATAAATTAGTTAGCACTCCCGAAATACACGGGAAGGATTCAGCAACTTTCACTGGGATTTTCTTCGAATAAAACTTCTATAATCATTTTAACAAAATGGGTTAAAACTTCTGCACTGTTTTTAGGTCTGCCATCTATGCTAAAAAACACAATGCATTAATCATAAAAAAAAACAACCCATGAAAAAATTGTTTATACCCATCCTGTTTGCACTTGTTCTTCCTGCTTCTTTTTCCTGCAGTACGTTGCGGAATAGTTACGTTCTTAATGAGAACGATGCTGCTAATGCAATCCGCCAACTGTTGCAAATAGGCGCCAAAGATGGTTCCTTAACCGGTGCTTTTAGTAAAGAAATGATAATGTCAACGCTTTTTCCTGAATCCGTAAGTAAAGTGTTGAACACCTTAAATCAATTAGGATTAACTAATGAAATAGACCGTTTCACTACTACCTTAAGTGCGGCTGCAGAAAAAACGGCTACTAATTCGGTACCCATATTTGTAAGTGGTATTTCTAATATGAAATTGAATGATGCTATCCGCATTATTAAAAACGGTGGTACTTCAGCCACCGATTATTTAAAAGCTACTGTTGGCGATAGTCTTCGCCGCTCTATAACGCCGGTTATGCAAACTGCCTTAAATGAATATAAATTAAATGAGCAATGGGAAAAGATCATTAAGCCGGTACAATCTTTAACAGGCAATCGCCTTAATTTGAATCTTGCTAATTTAATGGCCGGTGCGGTAAGTGAAAAAATGTTTCAAAAAATTGCCGAAAAAGAACAGGAAATACGTAACAACGCTTCTGCCAGAAACACATTGATTTTGCAAAAAGTATTTTCACGCAACTGGAACTAGCACGAATGAATAAAAAGATACTGAGAGCCATTCTTTATGAATGGCTTTTTCGTTAGAAGTGATACATCTAAAATTTCTGATGGAAGTAATTTTTAGGATTACCAACAGCTTATTTACAGTGGAAAAATGGTTTTCTCGTACACTCGATAAGAAAGAGATTTTAATAACTGTTGTGTAGATATATTGAGATTAAAAAATTGCTGATGCTTATCCATGAAATGTCATCTGCATAAAGTAAATCGTCATTTCAGATTAGATTATATATAATTTTTAGGTATAAAGAAAACTACAAACGGGGTTTAATTATAGGTCGTTAATTCTAAAATAAACTTATGTTAAGGGATTCTCTTACGCAATTGCTTTAACAAAGACAACCCTGCTTTGGCATAGTATAAGCAATAGGAGGTGTATAAATTTCTTAACCCTAAAAATTACATTTATGAAAAAAATATTATTTATAGTTTCTGTAGCTGCGGTGATGGCAGCTTGCAACAGCAACTCTAAAACTACCGAAGCAGAAGTAGCAGCAAAAATTGCAGCATATAAAGATTCAATTCGTATGGTTGCTGATACGGCTGGTTTATCACAATACCAGGCATGGAAAGCACAAAATGAATTGGCTGATGCTAAATATAATATTGCGCAATATGCAGCAGCAGCCCCTTCAAAGGCTTATACTCCTGCTGGTAAGGTGTCAAAAAGCCGATCAGTAAATAATAGCAACGGATCTATGAATTCCGAAACTTCCAATACAGCCAAGCGTAAAAAAGGTTGGAGTAAGGCCGCAAAAGGAACAGCTATTGGGGCAGGTACAGGCGCTGTTGTTGGTGCTGTAATAAATAAAAAGAATCGCGTAGCGGGTGGTGTAATTGGTGGTGTAGTAGGTGGCGGTGTAGGTTATGGAATTGGTCGTTCTATGGATAAAAAAGATGGACGTTATTAATATTTTTTATAGAATATTTATTAAGCGAGGCCTTTTAATAGCCCTCGCTTTTTATTTCGAAATGCTTTGTTGTTACGTAGTTAAATTACTGTTGTTGTATGCAAATTATTTGTTTCTACCGATTTTGATTTATCGAAAATGCCAACAATTATGTAAATTGTTTTCTTAATTTCTAATTAACTTATTTCAAAAAAAATCGCTATGAATTATTCACCTGACCCCAAAGAGAAAAAAGACCAATCCGCCAGTGATGATAAAGAAAGGTTTTCTGATAAAGAAAGATCCCCTATAGAAAAAAAACAGCAACAATCAGATCCAAATATTACAGAGTTGAAAGGATTTGTTGATCCAAATGAGAAGCTGGAAGTGGAAGGAACAGACAACGAGTTTGATAAAGATGGTATCTGACCTCGTGTACCAGGATTGTTGCACTTTTCATTTTGGCTTTGGAGGATGTTAAAAATTAAAACAATTGCATGCTATAATTCCCAACAAGAGTAAATATTATACAACGGGTAATTACCCCAATACAACACCAGGTAAGTAGGAGACATTCATGCCAATGCCAACCGCAATGCTAGCAGGTGCACCCACAGTCATGGTTCCAAAAAACCCCAAACCAATAATGCCATATTTGTTCCAAATGCGATAGACAAGACTGGTTTTAGGCTTTGCTTCCTTTTTCTTTTTGTGCCTCGCAAAAATCTGTCTTGTTTTATCTCCTAAAAAAGCAGCAGCAAATACCCCGCTAACCCACCTGCAATGGAAGCAAAGGCAATTGTCCACGGCGATAAACCAAAAGCAAAACCCGCAGGGATGGCTGCATATATTTCAAAACTGGCTAAGCCTGCAACCGTTAGAATTCTTAACATCAAGACGAATTATATTTAGATTGAACAGGGTAAAACTAATCAATGCTGCTGAACAGAATGTTATTCTTTCAAAAAAAATGAAATCGTAAAAATTTTATTAAGATTTTTTAAAACATAAAATTTGAAAGCGAGCAAATAGAATAATATAGAAAAGGATTAATGACAAGCATCTTTAAATTTATACTATTAATGTAAACAGATTCTTTGTATTTACTGGTGGGGGAGTTAACCTTTAATCCTGCTAATTAAAGCAGGTTATAAATTTTGCTTGCCACTAATAAAATTTTTTCCTTTTTGAAACAAGATTTTGGTATCTTACTATACACCTTTAAACTACTTAAAAATGAAAATGTCTGCATTTCCATGCCTGCTTTTCTTATTGATAGGATCAGCGGCAAATTCTCAATTCACTTTGCTCCCTCAAATTGGTTTTGAACAATCACGGACAACGCTTGAATACAATGAAGAAGACGAGTTTAAACCATTAGGCGTACAAGGTAATTTAAAAGCAAGCCTGAGGGCTGATTACCGTTTTAAAAGAGGTCATGGCCCTTTTGTTAGCATAGGGTCCAGTCCTGCTATGGTAAAAATAAATTTTACGGATCCTGAAACATTCAAAGATAATTACCAGGCAAACAAGAGTTCATTACAATGGCAACTGGAAGGCGGTTATCAACTTACCAGCAAGCCTATCTATTTTAAAAAACCTGTAGGGGAAAATACAACGCTAAAAACAAGTACAGAAAAATCAAGTATAGGAAAAAAAAGCTGTAGGTCTTATACTTACCGGTCTCGTTGCGGTGATAAAGGTGAAAAAATGAAATCATCATCTACTAAAAAAAGTACCGCATTGAATATGCGTTTACAGCCTTCATTGGGAATAGCCTATAGACCTAACGACGACAGTGATTTAAGCAAAAATGGCAATCAATATGAATACAAAGCCGGCAATTGGAACACTGCATTATTATCAGGATTGGGTTTTGAATTTGCAAAAGGCGCAAAACGATTATTTACACTAAGTATTTTTCACACAAAAGGTTTAGATGATAGAGAGCAAACCATTAACTCTTTTTCAAATGGCAAAAACAACGTTACTTATTTAGAATCTGAGGCATCAAGTTGGGGAATGAGCGTGGGTATTCCTTTTAGTTTAACTAAGAAAAAACAGGTCGTTGTAAAGAGTCAAAAACAAGAGAAAACAACTAAGAGCAATTATACTATTATAAAAAAATGTGGTACTAAGAGCAATTAAGTTATAATTTTTAAATGCCTTACGATTGTTTATCTTATCGTAAGGCATTGTTATTTATGGAGATGAGAAATCTATTTGACTTTCTCCACATATTCCTTCAGCGAAGTACCAATGATATCCTTCCATCCTGCAGCGAAACTTTCTTTTGCAAAATCAGGGCTATCGATTACAAAGCTTTCAATACCGGTATGTGTTAACCGCACCCTTGTTTTTCCTTCCTCCTCAAACAATTCAAACGTTACCAATGAGTCACCGGGAAGATTATCATAACGCCAGCTATAGGAAAGCTTTTTTTCTATAATCACTTCTTTTACTTCACATAAATGCAGGTATTTTTCCCCTTTGCTGCCTGTTCCATAAAATTGAAATTCAAAACCCGGTTCTGCTCTAAATTCTTCTAAATCAAAATACCATTGTTTCATATCGTTCTTATCAGTAATAGCCTTCCATACTCTTGCTGCAGGAGCATTTACAATTACTTCCTGAACTAAAGGTTCTGTATTTGCCGGATTCATATTTTTTAATTTATAAGTGAGAAAATTTATTAACTGATCTTAGCCCTTTTTCTTTGACTTAAGGTTTGATTTTTTGGATCTGCTTTTCGCAGGCTCGTTTTCCAAAAAGTTTTTTAAGGCACCCAGCTTTGTTGCCCAGAATTTATTGTATTGCTCTGTCCATTGTGCAACTTCTTTTAATTTGTACAACTGTGCTTCGCAATAGCGTTCTCTCCCTTGCTGCCGGACAATCAGCAATCCACATTCGGTTAAAATTTTAATGTGTTTTGAAATAGCAGGACGGCTAATATCAAAGTTTTCAGCTACTGAATTGAGGTTAAGACTTTGCTGCGATAATAAATTTATGATCTCTCTTCTTGTAGGATCAGCAATTGCCTGGAAAACATCTCTTCTCATATATGTAACCATTCGGTAACAAATATAGGAAACCTTTTGGTTACACGAAAATTTCAGAATTAGCTTAAAAAAATCAATAGGCGTTCAATTAAGCTAAATTGCTTATTTATGTATAGTACGAAGTTTAATAAATAATTAAAATGAT
This sequence comes from Bacteroidota bacterium, assembly GCA_030860085.1. Classification (GTDB taxonomy): domain Bacteria; phylum Bacteroidota; class Bacteroidia; order Chitinophagales; family Chitinophagaceae; genus Flavisolibacter. The sequence continues at coordinate 16,794 of JALZIY010000060.1, forward strand.
GTAATCAGGCATGTGCAAAAACTGGCAATACCGATTGAACAAGCATGGCATTTTTTTCAAGTCCTGGCAATCTATAAAAATTGTACATGGAAAATTGAGGATTAAGCGTTGAGCAGTATAATAAATAGAAGACTTTTTAACTAAGAGCTAAGTAGAAGAAGATATAGTCTCTACCATAACTTTAAACTTTTTCTACCCCGGCATACGGGAAATATATTTCTCTATTTGTTTGATCTGATCAACGATCTGTGGAGTGGTGGGTTTGAGTGCTTTTGCTTTGCGGAAGAAATCTTTAGCAGCACGAAATTCTCTTTTGTTCATCATGAGGCTACACATTTGCAGGTAAGCTGCCGCATTATTTTCTTTATCTGGCAATCCTTTCCTTATAGCAGAGCGAATGTAACCTTCAGCTATTTTCAAATCATTTTTTTGCATGGCAATCATTCCCATTTGCAACAGGCTGGCACCTTCTGCTTCTTTCATTGGCATTCCAAGGTCCAGGCCTTTTTTCATATTTATTTCAGCACCGTCATAGTCTTGTTTCATCATGGCTAAGTTACCTTTCAATGTATAAAAGACTGAACGGATGGGTTTGTAAAGAAGATTTGGATATTTAACCGAGGCAAGAATTTTTTCTGCTTCTTCCACATTGCCACCTTCCAAATGCTCCTGTATAAGTCGCAAAGGACCAAAGAAAAAATGCCCGGCAATTAAAATAAGACCAACAAGATATAAAGGAAAGGCAGGCCAAAAACTGGAGAAATAATTAGTTAAACCACCAAGTATCAAAAGCGCAATACCCAGATAAAAGCGGTATTTAATCAGCAGGTTATACAAATTCATAATCTATTTTAAAACAATACAAATATAAGCAGCAGGCCAAGCCTGTGAATTCTATATCATACAACTAAATATTCACGACCATCTAATGGTAAAAACATTGTTTTACTGTCTTTTCGGTCAGCCAGGTACCGGTTTATCTTTTCATGGGAAAGTTGGACGCTGGCGAGATAATCTTCTTCAACAAACCGTTTTCCATCTGAATTATATCCCCAGATGCCGCATGGAATATATTTTTCAGGAATATCCCAATCCGGCCTATCCAAAACCGGGTAAATGCATATACCACGGAGATCAACACCTTTCTCCATTGCTATTATACAATCGTCAGTGATCTGTTCTATCCATTTTCCCCGGTCTTCATCAAAATGACCTGTTTCAGAAAGCACTACCGGTTTTTGAAAACGTAACGAGGCATCTATCAGCAATTCAGAAAAACAGGTACGGCGTTCTGTTTTACGCCAATCGAGTGTAGGTCCGCAATGCACCCATTGATTATTATAATAATAATTAAATCCTGCAATATCCATGTATTCATGTTTGCCCCCCAACTCCGGGCACATGCGTCCGGTTACGATATTCATGGCCTCAAATTGCCCTTCATTAAAATGTGCAATGGGTTCGCAGGGCAGTTGGTCTTCCCGCGGATGTATTCTTATCAATGGCTCCACCATCATTATTTGAGCAACAGGATCAACAGATCTTATTGCTTGTATGCCCGCGATTGCCGCCTTACATAAATGATATTTTACATCAAAGCCGGAATTGATGGCAAAAGGTACAGTACCCCGAACATCCCCGCTGAACCATGACAAAAAACTAATTTCATTTACCGGCGTAATGATCAGCGGATCATTGGTACAAGAACGATATAATTCAGTAAAGGTTTTGCAAACACCAGCAAGCCTTTGCACAAATTGCGGATGAGAAGGTATTAAATTATCCGGGTAGCCAAAATGACAAATATCCCAGAGTTGTTGAATACCTGCTTTTTGCGCTGCTACTAAGCGATTTTTTACTTCGGTAAAATCGTAATGATGCGGCTGTTTTTCTACAAAACTCCAGCGGATGCCTTCGCGAACTGTTTTAATTCCTGCTTGAGCAAGAAGGGAATAATCCTCTTCCACTCTGTTGTCGTGTGCAGTATCAGCAAGGAGATCTACACGGTTTCCTTTATTGTTTATAAGATCTGCGCATTCATAGCCGCCTATAAAAAATGTTTTGAAAGTGTTCATATATAT
>JALZIY010000072.1 GCA_030860085.1 Bacteroidota bacterium
TGGAAACGGTAGAAACCGAAACATTTAATTTTTTAGCGATCTGTTTAATAGTAGGGATATTATCCATGACAGCTAATGCGTTGTATTACAATTTACGTAAAAGAAAATAAAACCTGAGGATGGTAAACATGGAATGTGAGTCTTAATGCAGCCTCAGATGCTGGATGACCTTCCTGAGTTGTACAAGAGAAAAAAAAGTGAAAGCAATTACGGGTATAAAAATATGCCTGACCGAAAACATTTTATAAAACAAATTTTTAAGAACAGATTTTTCTGTGAAATGTTTTTGCTAATCCTCTATTCAAATTCCAATTCGCCGAAAAACTCTGGCAAATGAAAATTGGGCTCCGGTGACTGAATATTTGCCCACGCTATAAAATGGGGTTCAGGTAAATGATCGCCACATTTATAAAAATTAGCAGAACATTTTTTTTCGTGCAGAGAAGATATATGGTGGTGAATGAAAACACCCACAGGAATCTTCAAAGTCAATTCCCAGGAAATGAGTTTATTCTTCTTGCTATTCCTGATAACTGCCTCGTAGTTTATTTTATTTATTACTTCTTCCGTTAATAATTCCCGATTATTTTTTTCTTTACCAAAGCCTGCTAAAGCAGTGCCAATACAATTAAATTCAAAATTATAATAGCCTTTTTCAGCAAAGCTGATAAAAAACTCCACGGAGGCATCTTCCCAAACAGGGCCGTTTATTGAGCCAGTAGCCGCTTTGATAAAATTTTCCTCTACATAAAATTTAAGGGAAATACAATTACCGGAATGTGCAATGGCAAAATAAACTTCAGGGTGGTAGGGATAAGCCGGCCAGGGCACATTTTCAATTAAATGCCTTTGGCAACTATCCAGGTGTACGGATATTTTTTCTATCGGATCATTGCTATTAATCTTTTCTGAAAAAGCAATCTTCAGCTTTTGCATGTCTAAGTTTGAAAATTATAAATATGTTTTCTAATCTATGTTCACTATTAATGCCCTCATTCAGCAATCCAGTGTTCGTTTTTATTGTACACACACGAAGTTCTACCTGGTAAATTAAAACTGTCATTGCCACCGCAAAAACACCATCACTGAAACTTTTTACTTTCGAAACTTTCATTCCCGGTTACTTAAATCTGATGGCTTTTATTATTAGGGTAGAAAGCATAAGTGCACAGACATAGATTAAAGCTGTATAAAAGATTTACCGGAAATGGTTTATTTATTCTTCAGTCCCACTTTATGCCCGCTAACAGCAAAATACAGAATGAACAAGTAGCAGGGTATCATTGTCCAGTAAGCCTGTTGCAAGCCAACCGATTCACCAAGTGTTGCCCAGAGCCTTGGCACCAAAGCGCCGCCGGCAATACCTACAATTAATAAGGCGGAAGCTGTTTTGGTGAATTTGCCTAAACCATTAATGGCTAAGGGCCAGATAGCCGGCCATACCAATGCATTGGCCAGGCCAAGGATGGCAATGAAAAAAACCGAAGTGGTACCACTGGTGAAAATGGCGCCTAATGAAAATAGAATACCCAGTATGGCAGAAAATTTTAAAGCTGTTGATTGAGAAATATATCTGGGTATTGTAAAAATGCCGATAAGATAACCGGCCAGCATTCCAATCATGGTATAAGTAGTGAAATTTTTTGCTGTATCTAAACTGATGCCAAGCGAATTGCCGTAAAGTTGTATCGTGTCACCAGCTAACACTTCCACACCTACATAAAGAAACAGGGTAATAAAGCCAAGCCATAAATAAGGATAACTGAAAATACTTTCCCGGTTTATAACAGATGATGATGTATCGGTTTCATCTTCTCCCTCAGCTTTTATTTCGGGCAGTGTTGAAAAATAAATAAATACCGCCAACGCAACCAGCACTATGGCAATGACGATATAGGGAACCACAACTTTTGAAGCCAGTGCATTGAGTTCAACTGATTTTTGTGTTGCATCCATCGTTAGCAATTTTGCCTGCAGGGCATCCGCATTATTCAGCATGATAGCACCCATGATCAAAGGTGCAATAGCGCCGGCGCCTTTATTACAAATGCCCATGATGCTGATCCGTTTGGCAGCGCTTTCAATAGGGCCAAGAATAGTGACATAAGGATTGCAGGCTGTTTGCAACAGTGCCAGACCTGTACCTATTACAAATAACCCCAATAGAAAAACGTTGTATGTTCTGCTATTGGCAGCAGGAATAAATATTAAAGCACCTGCGGCCATTAAAACCAAGCCCAGGATCATACCTTTTTTAAAACCCGTTTTTTTTAGAACCCATGAAGAAGGAAACGCCATCACTGCATAAGAAATATAGAAAGCAAAAGTTACCAGCATAGCTTCTGATGTGGTAAGTTCACAGGCTATTTTTAAATAAGGTATCAGTGTTCCGTTTGCCCATGTCACAAATCCAAAAAGGAAGAACAAGGCGCCGATGATGAGCATGGCCTTAGAATAATTTTGCCTGGCATTGGCATGCATCGGAATCGTTAAAGATTGTTGCTGCATTAAATTATAATTAATGAGCATTGAAAATAATCAAATATACTTTTAAGCAAGTGGTCAATCGTTTGCGCAATGTGCAGCAGCCAAACCTTTTTCGTGTCTTTACTTAAATATCATTTTCGATGAAAATCTTGCGCATACGGTTGCGCATCTTAAATTAAAATTATCTGATTAAATTGTTGGTTACGATTTGCTTTAGACGCTATGCAGAAAGGGTATATAAATGATAATCGTACATAAAACAAAAAAATAAATAGAAATGCACATAAGAAAACTTTCATCATGCCAATTAGATTCGTACTGGTAATATGCTTGCTTTTTTTATCACCAAGTCAAGCTTTTTCTCAAAAAAAATATCATTAGCCGGTTCCTGGCATTTTCGGCTTGACCCTGACAGCAGTGGTGAAAAACAATAATGGCACCTGCAAAAATTTTCAGAAACCAGCATTGTTCTAAAAGGCTGCTATTTTCACTAGATCTTTGATAAACAAGTTCGAAACTTGTCCCTTGTAGCCCGCAGAAGGGGACAAATCATCACAAGAATGACTTGTCCCTTTTTCATTGGCATCTGCATTGGCTGACAGGCTTGCAATTGTTTCGAAATCCGAATTCACTTTTTCAGTTCGAAATCTTCCAATTTTCTTGTCAAATACAATTCCATTGACTAAAGAAGTAACGTGATAATATTGAAGCTGGACAAAGTAAAATCTTCAA
>JALZIY010000098.1 GCA_030860085.1 Bacteroidota bacterium
GATTTTTGGTACACCAGTTGGATTGACGCCGGTAAACCAGATTTGAAAGATTTATTAAAATCTTCTTTTACAAAAGCGGACAAAAAGAAAATAAAGCATGAACGTAGAATGTATGAAAAAGGAAAGCTGTTAGAAGAAAATCTATTGATCTCTAAGAAGGTGGCAGTGACGGAGAATTAGAATTGTAAGTTGTAAGTCATAAGTTATAAGTACAAGAATACAAGCCAGAAGTTTCTGATAATCATCACCCAATATTATCGATCAACTACCAGAACTTCTGCAATTTTTTCCGCAATTTTTTCTCCGTCCATTGCGGCACTCACAATGCCACCTGCATAACCTGCACCTTCAGCACAGGGATATAAATTTTTTAGCTGTGGATGTGCTAAACTTTTTTCATCTCTTAAAATTTTTACAGGAGACGATGTCCTGGATTCGGTTGCCACAATAATCGCTTCATTTGTATAATAGCCTTTCATCTTTTTACCAAATTCGTTGAAAGCAATTTTTAAAGATTGATATACAAAAGCCGGAAGTACGTTACCAAGGTTTGCGGCCTGAATGCCCGGTAAATAACTACAAGCGGGCAGTGCAAAAGAAACAATATTTTTAGTAAAATCAACCAGCCTTTGCGCAGGAGCCACCAAATTTCCGCCACCCGCTATAAATGCTTTTTGTTCTACCGATTGCTGAAAGTACATACCTGCCAAGGCCCCGTGTTTTTTAAAAGTCTGTACATTTTTTTCTTCAATATTTACCACTATACCACTATTAGCATAAGGATTATTTCTTTTAGAAGGCGACCATCCATTAATAACGATTTCATTATTGTTTGTAGCCGCCGGGGCAATAATTCCACCAGGGCACATACAAAAAGAAAATACTCCTTTCCCATTCACCTGTTCTGCTAAACTATATGAAGCCGGTGGTAAGAAGCTTGATCGTAAGCCTCCCCTCTCCATCTTTGATGGAGAGGGGCCGGGGGTGAGGTGATATTGTACCGCATCAATTAGTGCCTGCGGATGTTCAACCCTTACACCTAAGGCAAAAGGCTTAAATGATAGCTGAAGTTTTTTATGTTGTAATAGCTCATATATATCTCGGGCGGAGTGACCGGTTGCTAAAATAACCGCGTCTCCATCCAGGCTATCTCCATCAGCTGTAAAAATTTCTGTTACAACATCATTTTTAATAGTAAAATCTATCAGTTTTTTTTCAAAAAGAATTTTTCCGCCACAGTCAATAATTTTTTTTCGCATGTTAGTAATAATCTCAGGCAATTTATTTGTGCCGATATGCGGGTGTGCGTCATAAAGTATTTTTTGATCAGCGCCAAATTGCACAAGGATGTGTAGAATGCGTTGCACATCACCGCGTTTGGTACTACGCGTATATAATTTACCATCGCTGTAAGTGCCTGCGCCACCTTCACCAAAACAATAATTGCTTTCGGGATTCACAATTCCTTTTTTATTAAGAATAGCGAGATCTCTTCGCCGGGCACGAACATCTTTCCCTCTTTCCAATATAATTGGCTGAATGCCGCTTTCAATTAATTTAAGAGCAGCAAAAAGACCCGCAGGCCCGGCACCAACAATGATGACTTTTTTTGTAGCATGATGAACATTTTTTAATTGCAAAAGCATCAGTTGAACCGGAGCATAAGGTTCGTTGATAAATACCTGCAAGGAAAGTATTATCCATATTTGCCGGCTCCTGGCATCAATGGATCTTTTTATAATATTGAAACCGGAAATATTTTCTTCCGTTACGCCACATACCCCTGCCAATGAATGTTTGATATTTCCTGGTTGATCTGCTTCTGAGGGAAGCAATTTTATGGTCAGGGTTTTTTGCATTAATTAATCAAGATGGTCTTAAACTCCCCTTTTAGGGCATTGGGGCATTATTTTTCGTTTCAAGGTATCTTATAATCGCAAGCCTTATATCTGACTGATCATGAGAAACAGAAGTCTGCGCGTCGTACACTTTTACAATTTCAGGATTCTTTGGATGCAGATAATCTAATTTAACTTCTCTTCCTGTTAGCAGGAAATCGCTCATGGATACCCGGTATATTCTTGAAGGATCAATGGGCACATCCTTTAATTTCCATTGGTTATTATCAGAATTATGGGTTATACTTTCATTGTATTGTAGAAAACCTCCGCCACCTTTATTATCCTTTCCCTGGTTAAGTGTTTTAATCAATAAGCTGCCTTTCATATCCACTTCACGTATGCCACCTCCAAATGGTAGTGTACGTAAAATATCATATTGGGTAAGCGGCATGTTTAAAATTTCATCAATTCTTATAGAGCCAGAGTTAAAAATCACTACATCAGCCTGTGGAGAAGCATCGGCCATGGCCTCAACGATCAGCCTTGTTAAATTAGTATATCCATTATGCGTATTATCATCACGGCCATCCAAAGAGTCCATATGGTCAACCACCATTTTTTTTGGATCGAAGCCCAAAGCGCTGTAATTTTTTTCAGCAATATTTTCCCATTTTTGAACAACACTATTCGTTGCGCTATCCAATGCAATCGATTCATCAATATATCTTAACTCAGGCACTACATTAACCTTCTTTGATGGTTTATCAATCTGTAGTTTTACAATATAGGCCGACCGTGCATTGGAATGTGCCTTGGTAATATACACACCCGCTTCTTTTTCAAATATCATTCTATGCTCATGACCACCAAGGATAACAGTTATACCTGGGATTTCAGCAGCCAGTTTTTTATCGTCACTTATAAATTGGTGTGTGATGGCTACAAAGGCGTCAACTGAATCTTTTATACGGTTGTAAATTTTTTTTGCTGTAGTTAACGGGTCTGTATAACTGACATATTCTGCTTTATTTACAGGGATCGTCAACCCGATAATACCAATGTTAGCTGTCGTTCCATCATTGTCTTTCAGCCTCATGATAATATATTCAGGCATAATCAGGGAAAGGTTACCCGTGGTTTTTACAAAAGGGATAATGGTATCTTTTACCTGGTGAAAAGTATTGGAGGCAATCCATTGAAATGAGGATTCATTAATTCTCTGTAGTAAATCACTTTCAGGAAAATCAAACTCATGATTGCCAAACATTACCAGGTCCATTCCTGCTGCATTCATTACCTCAACCATTTGTTTGCCGCGTATCCGTTTGCCTTCATGCACTAAACTGTTGTACACTGATGGACTTAAAAAATCACCGGCCATAACCAGGTAGGTATTTGGATTAGATTGCAGGTATTGTTTTTTTAATGTGTGAACTCTTGCCAGGCCTCCTTCCTTACCGCCGGAGATAGGCGAGATTTCGTACACATCATTTACCTGCACAAATACTACTTCGAGTTTTCCGTCATCTATGGCAGAAGAAGCATTCCTGGCAGTTTTACAGGAGGCAGCACCAAGTAGTGCAATTGACAATATAAAATAAAAAAAAAGTTTCATTCGTAGAATTATTGTAAAGCAAATTAAACTACATTATACATTAATCTGTTGCTAAAATTTCCAATCTCCCATCCATATATTTGTTCTATAACAAGATCGGCAGTGCAAAAATTTTTCAAATATTCACTATATCATTTAGCGATTATTTTTTTACTGTTGCCTGTAAAAATGTACAGGTAACAAAGGCAGAATATATTTATTATAAGATCACTTCAATACACTAAAGATTTTAGACTAGTGAAATTGATGCAGCCTTACAAGGATAGTATGACAAAGAATATGCGGGAAGTAGTTGGCTATACAGAAAAATCACTGCAAAGAAACAACCGGAAAGAACATTGGGAAATTTTTTAGCAGACGCTGTTTCGTTATGGCAAGGCAAAAATTAAATATACCTGTAGATGCGGCCTTCGTTAAATGGATGATGGCATAAGCATAGATGAAAGGGCTAAGGGCAACATAACAAAATAGATGTTTTAGCCTGATGCCATTTGAAAATTTACTGGTAGTGCAGAAAATAAAGGTGACGTGCAGCTACAATATTTAGAATTTAATGGCCAAGATAAAGGATGGCCAGTTGCAGGTATGACCATGCAAATTGAAAATGAAAAAGCAGTGCATGTAAACATTAACGGGAAGTCTTTAGACCCTGGAAAATTTTAAGTTATTGTTCATTCGGGTTATTTAGCTAATTGGTGAGAAAAAGGCTGTTATGCTAAAAACAATTCCACAGCAAAACTGCGCAGGCACGCAGATTTTCCAATGATCATTAATAATTACGATTTTTCTCCCCCACCAATGGAAAATATTTTTTTGCCTTATAAAATTTTTAAAAGGGAAGTTTAGAAATTGGCGCATTGGGTGCTGGTATTGAATTAAAAGGCTTGGTGGCTAAAAAGTTTATATGGCAATACCGCTATTTAGATCCTGTTCAAAAAATAATTAATATGCAGATGAATTAAAAAACAAGGGCTGTGATTCATCGTTTGTTTATCGCATCTGGGATATAAATATGATCATAACAAAGTGAGTGATATGACATTGGCGAAAGAAAAGGAAAATATTGATCTTATTATTGGCAGACATACACATATTTTTTTGTCAACGCCGGTGGTAGTAAGAAATAAAAAAGATAAAGAAGTGCTAATCAATGAAGTGGGTTGGGTTGCATTCACCTTCCGTTTAAACTTCGAATTTAAAAAAGAGAGCAATAAAAATTAGTAAACGCAGGAAGCATTTTGGTAACAAAAAAAACTGGCATATTAAATTTTTTATTTCATTTTCTTTTTCTGAAATTCGTTCTCCCGTCATAAAAAAATAATTTTATTCACAGCTTGTGAAAAACTAACCATAGATTACTATTCTTAAATCAAAATATAAAAACTGCCCGTAATACATGAAGAATGCCGAACTCGTTTGGACCAATTGTTTATCCATCATAAAAGATATAGTAGAGTGGCAGCATTATAAAACCTGGTTTGAACCCATTAAGCCGGTAGCCCTAAAAGAAAATGTATTAGTTATATTAGTTCCAAGTCAGTTTTTTTTCGAGTACCTTGAAGAGCATTATGTAAACCTTCTTGCTAAGACACTAAAACGCGAGTTAGGTAAGGATGCACAGCTTGAATATCGCATAATGGTTGATGGAGGTAATAATCATCATAAGCCTGTAACAATGGATGTATCCGGTCATGATTATAAATCGTTTTCTAATAATGAAATGGATTTTCCATTGATCGTTAATACCCCGGTTAAAAATCCGTTTGTCATTCCGGGTTTGAAGAAAATGCATATAGATCCACAACTAAATCCTGTTTATACATTTGATGCATTGATCGAAGGCGATTGTAACAGGGTGGCCCGACGTGCCGGGAAGACAGTTGCTGAAAAGCCTGGCGCTAATTCTTTTAACCCGCTTGTAATTTATGGTGGTGTTGGGCTTGGAAAAACGCATATTGCGCAAGCCATTGGTAACGAAGTAAAACGGCTTCATCCAAATAAGGTAGTGTTATATGTTAGTTCCGAAAAATTTATTAACCAGTTTGTAGATCATAGCCGCAACAATGCAATTAATGATTTTATCCATTTCTACCAGTTGGTAGATGTGTTGGTTATTGATGATGTTCAGTTCTTTAATAAAGCAGAAAGATCGCAGGATGCTTTTTTTGCCATCTTCAATCATTTACATCAATCCGGTAAGCAATTAATATTAACGTCTGATAAATCACCGAAAGACCTTGAGGGTGTGCAGGAAAGATTATTAAGCCGTTTTCGATGGGGTTTAAGCGCCGATGTACAGGTGCCGGATTATGAATGCCGTATTGAAATTTTGGAAAGAAAAATGAAGAATGATGGTTTGGAAATGCCAAGAGAAGTAGTAAAATATATTGCTTACAATATCAATAATAACATACGCGAACTGGAAGGAGCATTAATATCCTTGTTGGCACAATCTTCGCTCAATCGCAGGGAAATTGATCTTGAATTAGCAAAAAAAGTGTTGAGGAATTTTATTAAATCATCCAGCAAGGAAATTACTATAGATACCATACAAAAAATGGTTTGTGATTATTTTGAAGTGCCTTACGATAAGCTGCTGCAAAAAACCCGCAAACGCGAAATTGTACAAGCCCGGCAGATCAGCATGTACCTGGCCAAAGCCTTTACAAAAAATTCCTTAAAAACCATCGGTGAGCATTTTGGTGGCCGCGATCATACTACCGTTATTCATTCCTGCCAAACGGTAAAAGACCTGATGGATACAGACGGTGTGTTCCGCGATAATGTGATGGAGTTGCAACAGAAAGTACAGTTAGCAGCGCTGTAAAACTATCATTGATTGATTTTGATGATTAGAAGGAAACTCACTCATTTTTCCAACCCAATTTTCTTTAGCATTGTGTTGAACCGCGGATCGGAACGAAGCGGGTCCATTTTTGGATCAATTTTGAGGCTACATAATGATTCCTCATGTTTGTCATAACTTTTTTCAAGCCAGCTGAAAGCCATATCATTATCGCCAAGCGCTGCATATACCAGTGCCATTCCACGGTAATCATTTCCACTCAGGTTTTTGCCTGCTTCAACTTCCGCTATTATTTTTGATGCATCTTCTTTTTTATTCGCAGCAGCATAAATTTCAGCAAGAGCAACGTCGGTTTTTATTTTGTTACCGGTAAGTTCTCCCCAGCGTTGGTTTTCGGCAATCGCCTTATCAAACATCTTCTTGCCCTGGTAGGCGAGTGAAAGAAGACGATGGGCAGGAGCAAAGTTTACGTCCAGTTCCAGTGTCATCATCCCCATTTTAAGGGCCTCTTCGAATTGCCCGGTATAATAATAAAATATTCCCTTGTCCTTTAATATACCCTGCGAAACCCTGTCCAATTCAACAGCCAAAGAGATCTGCTTAAATGCTTCTTCAGTCTTGCCCATAAACAATAACCATTCAGCATACCAATGATGGCCAGTAGCATAATTTGGGCTCAATTCAATTCCAAGTTTAAATTCTTTCTCTGAATTTTTCCAATCCCACTCATTTAGCATAAGTGAAATACCCAGCGAGATGTGAGCTTCTCCAAGACGGCTGTCAATTTCCAATGCCCTGTTTATTGCTGTCATTTGCTTTGGAAAAAGTTCTCTTCGTGAAATGTTAGTATATTCTCCCATGAGGCTGTAGGTATCAGCAAGGCCTGCCCAGGCCAACGCATAATCCGAATCTTTTTCGAGTGCTTTTTCAAAATGACTTATTGCAGACTTTAATCCTTCTTCATTTCTTTTTTTCCAGAAGTAGCGCCCCTTGAGGTAGAGCTGATAAGCTTCTGTGTTATCAGTGTAGCGTTTTTCCAATATAGTCTGCTCCTCTCTTGTAAGTTGTATTCTTAACGCTTCAACAATTTTTTCTGACACCATTTCCTGTATATCAAAAATATCATCAATCGTTCCGCGGAAGGTCTCGGCCCATAAATGTATGTCCCGCTTGGCTTCGATAAATTGCGCTGTGATCCTAAGGTTACTGCCATGTTTTCTCACACTGCCTTCCATGATATATTTGACGCCATTTTCCCTGCCTATTGTTTTGATATCTTTTTGCGTGCCCTTGTATTGCATTGAGGTTGTCCGTGAAATGACCCTCATATCTTTAAGCCTGGATAAGCTGGAAATAAGTTCTTCGGTAAGACCATCACTAAAATATTCCTGTTCAGGGTCGTTGCTCATATTTATAAAGGGCAGTACAACTATTGATCTATCACTATTTCTATTTTCGGAAGCCTTTTCGCCCTTTCCTTCAAGATTTTCTCTATCGGGAATTTTTATACCGGGATTGCTGATCGCAAAAATTTCCACCTGCTCTTTTACATTTTTAAATACATATTTCCCCAGTGAAACGGCTTGAATATCTTTTTGGTTCTTTATGTCGTCATATACTCTTCCTGATATAAAGATGCTGCCCGGAATGGCAAAGGATTCTATTCTTGATGCAATATTTACTCCATCCCCGTAAATATTATTTTCTTCTACGACTACATCACCAGTGTGCATACCCACGCGAAGTGGTACAACTGGATTGATTTGCATATCCAGTTGCAAGGCAAGGGCAGCGCTTACTGCTTCAATGGTACTGGTAAAAATGCACAAAGCTCCATCACCCTTGAACTCAAGTACGCGGCCATTATGTACAGTTACTTCTTCTTCCAGTTTTTTCTGCAGTTTGTGGCGGAGTTCCAGTGCCAATGTCTCATCTTCCTGCATTATAGCAGTATAACCGGCAATGTCGGCAAACATAATAGCGGTGAGTTGGCGGGATAAAGACATAACTGGTTTGGATATAAATGAAGATAATAAAAAAGGGGATGCTCGAATTCATTAAGGAAGATTGTAAAAAAAAGAAGATATTTATTCAGGCTAATTGAGAACAGATATTTGGTAGTTAACGCTTTGTCACGAACTCAAAGGTCAGTATAAATCATCTTCCATTTCATGTCTCTCAGCCTTTCTCAAGGATTGTCTTGTAAAAGAATTGGCTGAGAATGATAAGGCATATGGTTTACGTATGTGAATCTATATTGTAACTATTTATTTTATCAATTGAATTAAGAATTGATAAAAATTAATATGCCTGGTATTTTAAATTATATTCTATTATTCTTTGATCCGGAATCTTTAATCAGGTATGGTGGATTGCTCATTGTGTGTCTTATCGTCTATACCAATATCGGTTTATTCTTCTGTTTCTTTTTGCCAAGCGGAGCCGTATTATTTACAGCAGGAGTATTTGCAGCCACCGGGGACTTGCCTTATAATATTTTTACCATTTACAGCGTGTTGATCATGGCATCTGTGCTCGGAAGCGTTACTGGTTATGGGTTTGGCCGGAAGGCTGGTCCAATGTTGTATAGGCGGGAGGATTCAAGATTCTTTCGACGGCAATATCTTATATCGACAGAGACCTTTTATAAAAGATATGGTGTGTTGACCTGCATAGCAAGTTATTTTTTACCCATCATACGCACCTTCGCTCCTGTTGTTGCCGGTATGATTAAGATAAATTTCCGCCGGTTTGTTTTGCTCACCTTCGCAGGCTCTGTGATCTGGATAGTTAGTTTTGTTTCAGCAGGATACTTTATTGGCAGCAGGCCTTTTTTAAGACCCTGGTTAAAATATATCGTTATCGGTTTTATACTTGTTGTTACTGTGCCTCTTCTAATCAGGATAATCAAGGGAATAAAAAGTATGCGGAAAGAAAATGAAGGGGGGAGATAGAAACTTTTTTAATCTTCCTTTTAAATTTATATTATATGAAACTCAATAAGAAATGCGAACACAAAAGCGTTCGCATTCCTTATTTATTATAAAGAAAATTTATGCAGGAACTTTTCTGGGTTTTTCACGTTCCCAAAAACGATGCTGCGCAATAGCTGAGATAAATCTTTCTGACAAGGTATCAATGTCACTGCTAATTATAACACCTTCCATCATCGCCGTTTCCTCCTTTTCATCTTCCGGAAGTTTTCTTCCAAAATAAGTAGCTTTTAATACTTGTAATGCCGATGTATCCGCAGCAATAGCTTTGCAATGTTTAAAGGCCTCATTTAAAAAATGCACAGCATCTGCTTCCGCTTCAAGCGTTGCTATGCTATTGGTGCCCCCTGGGACGTAAACTGCATCGTATAAAACTGATGCGGCAGTAAGGAAAGATTTATATACAGGTAATTCTGTATCATTTTCTCCAATTATAAACCCAAGTTTTGGAGCTATTATATCACATACAGCACCTGCAGCTGTTATAGCATCTACCACAGCCATAAGGTTTTTTTCATTTACACCATCCGCTGCAAGTATAGCAATCTTTCTTGTGCGGATTGAATCCTTTATTGTATTAACCATACTTAATGCAGCAGATTTATTCAGCGAGCCTTCCGGATTTAATGATTTATGTCTTTCGGGATCACCATCTGCAGGTACGCTTTGATTTAAAGGTATTTCCAATGTTTTAGGTATAGAAAGACCCAGAGAATAAGCAACCTGGCTGGCAAGGCCATCATCTATTTGTGTAAGTAAATAAAGCATTCGCTCTCTTATGTCAACCATTTCAACCTTGCCTAATTCAAAACAAAGCGCATCTGTTAAGTGATTTTTTTCGGGCTCAGACTGGCTGTTAAAAAATAATCTTGCCTGGCTAAAATGATCAAAAAAACTTTTGCTTCGTTCCCTGATCTTGTGTGCATCAATTCTTTCCGGGAAACTTACAAAGCCACCTTCAGAAGCTTTGGCCTGGAAGGGACAGCCGGCATTAATTGCATTTGGACCATAACTAACTTTTCCTTTATTAATGGTCTGCCTTGAAAATCCATCACGTTGATTATTATGTACAGGATTTATTGGCCTGTTGATAGGTATTTCCTGGAAGTTAGGGCCACCAAGGCGGATCAATTGTGTATCAGTGTAAGAGAATAAACGTCCCTGTAAAAGTGGATCATTAGTAAAATCAATTCCCGGAACTACATGTCCTATGTGAAATGCCACCTGTTCTGTTTCTGCAAAAAAGTTATCAGGATTACGATTCAGGGTCATTTTGCCTATTCTTATTACTGGGACCAATTCTTCAGGAATAATTTTGGTAGGATCCAGCAGGTCAAATTCAAATTTATGCTCATCTTCTTCCGGCACTAATTGAACACCAAATTCCCATTCAGGAAAATCACCCATTTCAATGGCTTCCCAAAGATCACGGCGATGAAAATCAGGGTCTTTACCTGAAATATTCTGTGCTTCATCCCATGCTACAGAATGCACGCCCAACAAAGGTTTCCAATGAAATTTAACAAAGCTTGATTTACCTTCTGCATTTACAAAACGGAAAGTATGCACGCCAAATCCTTCCATCATCCTGTAACTGCGGGGAAGTGCACGATCACTCATTACCCACATGATCATATGTGCCGATTCAGGCGTATTGGAAATAAAATCCCAGAAAGTATCATGGGCTGATGCTGCTTGCGGAATTTCATTATGCGGCTCAGGTTTTACAGCATGGATAACATCCGGAAATTTAATAGCATCCTGAATAAAAAATACCGGGATGTTGTTACCCACAAGATCAAAATTGCCTTCCTGGGTATAAAATTTTACTGCAAAACCCCGAACATCTCTGGCCAAGTCAGTAGAGCCACGTGATCCTGCTACAGTAGAAAACCTTACGAATACAGGGGTTTGAGCACTTGTGTCTGTCAAAAATTTTGCTTTGGTGTATTTGCTCATATCCTCATGAACCTGGAAAACGCCATGAGCCGCCGAGCCTCTTGCATGCACTACTCTTTCAGGAATACGCTCATGATCAAAATGAGTCATTTTTTCCCGAAAATGAAAATCTTCAAGAAGGCTAGGTCCACGTTCTCCGGCTTTTAAAGAATTCTGATCATCGTTTATACGCAAGCCAGTATTAGTTGTAAGAAATTCATTAGTTGAATCTTCTGTATGAGGCCGCATACTTTTTATCTTATCATTATCCTGCGTTGGATTTTTTTTTGATTTATCAGGCATAAATGGTTATTAAAAATTAGTATTAATTATTTCAGTGGTTTTAGCAGTGCAACATAATTAGAACTCCATTGATAAATTTTATCAATAGAATTATGTTACATTTTTATTATTAGAATTGTTGTTTGCTGAATTTTCTGCAATAGTAGTTAATAGCTGATCGGCTTCTTTTTCTTCATCTAAGGTTTGTTCCAGGATTTGTGAAATATCATTATAACCTAATGTTTTAGCAAGTTGCGACAGACCGCCGTATGTTGCGATCTCGTAATGTTCTACTTTTTGCGCTGCCATAATAATGCCCTGGTCTCTTGCTTCCGTTCCATTATCAGTGCCTTCAATAACTCCCTCGCCTTCTTTTGTAAGCCCTTCCATTGCATCACATTTCTTGGCCTGTGCTTTTTTACCAAGTAATTGAAAAACCTCTTCAAGCCTTGCAACATGTTCTTCAGTTACTGTAAGGTGATCACTTAAGGCAGCTTGCAATTGCGTAGATGAAGCAGCATTAACCATTTTAGGTATCGATTTTACCAGGTGATTTTCGGCCCAATAAATATCTTTTATAGAATCTGTAAAAAGTTTCTGAAGACCAGTTTCCTGGTCTGCAGAAGTAGCTGCAATTTTTGATTCTTCAGGTTGAAAATCGGAAGATTTCTGTTTTGAAGACCCCGTTTTTTTTAAAGTATCTTTTTTTTGATTTGAAGATTTTGCCATTGTTAAAATTTTAGTGATTTATCATTTCCTCTAAAATTCCATGCCGATATAAAACATGTAGTATTAATCTAAAATTTCTCATGAAATTAAGTCTATAAAAAGTTGTCGGTATTATTTTCCCCACATCTAAATCTTGCCAATGCCTGAAAATAATTAAATGGGGATATCTGAAATGCATTTCCTTTTACTTGATTTCATGCTTTCAAACCAAAATAAGGTTTCGCTCATCTAAAAAAAGAAGCTGTTACTATGAAGAATAAAAAAGAACACAGTACCAACGCAAAAAGCCTTGTAATATCATCTTTTACAAGGCTTTTATGTGCCCGGGACTGGATTCGAACCAGCACACCTTACGGCGCCGCCACCTGAAGACGGTGCGTCTACCAATTTCGCCACCCGGGCAAATAAGAAGTTAAAGAGTTCACAGGTTTATCGGTTCACCAGTTCAATCAAAATCAGTCATTACAAATATAAATCACATTCGTAAACACGTAAACACGTGAACTCGTGAACTTATAAACTTTCTCTACACCGCAACATTAAAATCTCTTAGTGCATCATTTAAACTGGTCTTTAAATCTGTGCTGGCTTTGCGTTTACCTATGATTAATGCACAACTTACATTGTATTCACCCGCGGAGAATTTTTTGGTATAACTTCCTGGTATCACCACACTTCTTGCAGGTATTATACCTTTTGTTTCTACAGGTCTATCTCCGCTCACATCAATTATTTTTGTCGATTGCGTCAATACCACGTTCGCACCTAACACAGCTTCTTTCTCTACCCGCACACCTTCAACAACTATACACCTGGAACCTATAAAACAACCATCTTCAATTATTACCGGGCTGGCCTGCAAAGGCTCCAGCACTCCACCAATACCTACTCCGCCGCTCAAGTGTACAGCTTTCCCAATTTGGGCGCAGCTTCCTACTG